>JALVDN010000312.1 GCA_027008965.1 Flavobacteriales bacterium
CATCGAAAATCCCGAATACTATATTTTGGCTAAAAGAGGAAAGATTGTTCCCGGGAAAAAAATTGTGGTGGGAAGCAGTCAAATGTATATTGAAGAAATACCAACACCTTTTGTTTTGCCTTTTGGCTATTTTCCATTGATTCAACAAAGGACATCGGGTTTTATTTTGCCCAATTACGGTGAAGATCAACGGGGTTTTTTTCTTCAAAACCTGGGTTTTTATTTGGTTTTGAACCAATATGCCGACTTGGCCTTACTAACCGATATATATACCAACGGAAGTTTTGGAGTGCAACTGAGAAATAATTATAAAAAGCGATATGCTTTCACAGGGAGGCTTCATTTCAAAATGGAAAAAATTATTCAAGGCGAATACGGAGCGCCGGATTATTCACGCCGGAATATGTGGAACATCACCTGGTCGCACAGTAAGGATCCCAAAAGTAATCCGGCCTATAATTTTTCGGCAAATGTAAACCTTGGAAGCAGTAAGTATTATCGTTATTCTTATAATCAACAAAACTTGCCCAATGTGTTGAACAATACGATGAATTCATCGGTGAATTTTTCCACCAGGCTTAGAAGTGTTCCCCTAAGTTTGAATATTTCAGCGCTTCACAATCAAAATGTAAATACCGAGCGAATCAATCTTACTTTACCTCAGTTATACATCAAACTGGATAGAATTTATCCTTTTGCGCCCAAATCGGGATTAAAAAAGAATTTGATTCATAAATTGAATTTTGACTATACCGTGGATGCACAAAACAGAATCACCACCCATGATTCTTTATTCTTTAGGAAAGAAATGTGGAAAGATGCGCTTTGGGGAATGAGACACAGGATTCCGGTCTCCACGCAATTTAAGTTGTTGAAATACATCAATATGACACCTTCGGCTTCCTTTTCTTTTGTGACCTACGGACAGCAATTACAAAAGTACTGGGATCCCAATTTGAATAACGGAAACGGTGCGGTGGTGGATACCATCCTTAAAAAACCCGCTTCTTTCTACGAGTATAATTTCTCGGCCGGGATGAGTACGGTTATCTATGGGATTTTTCGTTTCGGAGAGAAACATAAATGGAAAGGTATCCGGCATATCATAAGACCTTCCGTGAGTTATCAATATACGCCCGGATTGAAACAATACCAGTCCCGGTATCAAGCCTCTTCCGATCCAACGGATTGGCGTGAATATACCATTTTTGACGGTGGAATGTACGGCGCTCCGCATTTCAATGTGGTCAGTAGTATGAGCCTAAACTTATCCAATACATTTGAAGCCAAAATAGAAGGACAAGACGGTAAGGATAAGAAAATAGATTTGATCAAAAACCTGAACCTTTCCACCATGTATAACTTTAAAGCCGATTCCATGAAATTGGGCTACATCAATATGGTGGGAAGCATTGAACCCGTAAAGGGTTTAAACATACGCGTCACGGGTAATTTGGATCCGTATGCAGTGGATGAGAATGGAAGAAACTATGATACTTGGGCCTTTAAAGCCGGTCAACCGTGGCTTCATTTGAGAAGACTTCAAATAAGTACAGGTTATGTTTTCAACAACAGTTTGATAAAAAAAATATTCGGTGCCGGAGATAAACCTCAAATAAACAAAGAATTTAAAGGAGAAAAAGAAGAAGAGGACCAAGCCTACCGGAATCCGATCAAATGGAATTTGAATGTTAGCTACACTTTAACCTACAATAATAGAATTTATCATCCGCTTCAAAATCCTTTTTTGGCCTATTCTCCGCATACGCTTAATTTCAATGGGTCTATAGAGTTTTCGCCGGGTTGGAAGATGAATTTCAATTCGGGTTATGATTTGGTAAAAAAGGATTTGACTTATACGGTTTTATCTTTTACAAGAGATTTGAAAAGTTGGTTTATGACTTTTACCTGGCGTCCACTTCCGCCTTATACATCTTGGTATTTTTATATTGGCATCAAAGCATCGGTTTTCAGGGATATCAAATACGAAAGAAGAAAAGAGAGCTTCAATCGTTTTTTCTGATTTGGCTGAAATATTTTTTCTTGATGCTGTTTATACTTTTGATGGTTTTTTCGAGCC
>JALVDN010000313.1 GCA_027008965.1 Flavobacteriales bacterium
GCCGTTTAAGTCTTCATTAATTGTAGGTACCCCATCTAAATCGTAATCGGCATTACAATCGATAGCGGCTAATATGATTCTTCTAATTTCTCTTGTAGTACCATTATCAAGAACAACATATATTGATTGTGCATTGAACGTATTATTATATAGCCCGGAAATACTGTTTGTAAAATTTAAGGCATCGTCATAAGTTGGAAATAAATCTACCGAAGAAAATTGCTGATTGGTATAATAAGTGATAATTTGGTCTAAATCAAAACTTTCAACGCCATCCAAATTTGCATCACATAATATGTATTGATAATCAGGGAACGTAGTTTCAGGTCTGAACCTCCAAGCTTCATCTGTGGCACTCCAATTACCGGTATTCCTATTCGGTGGTGTGTAGCCATTATCACCGGTTTCATCGATAATACCCAAGACCCCATTCCCATTATTCCAAGTATCACAGGGGGTTCTGTCTTCTACCTGAACATCGATAAAATGATAAGTTTCATATAATATTATCTGAGAGGTCATTTTTAAGTTATTGCAATTATATAGACTTACATCGTCATAAAATGCTACAAATTTTCTAAAAGGTGCCGTCCCTATTTCTGCATAATTGATAGTACCACCTGCCGGAATATAAGTATCTTGATAAACTCCACAAATGGCATTTTTTTCGGGAAAAGAAGAATCCGGAATAACATCGGTATCATTTATCTGCCAGGTACAATACTGACCGGCTTTGGTTAAATCAAATGAAACGATACCATTATCGCCAACAAGAAGTTGATCATAAGCAATATCAAAAAAAGAAAACGAAAATCCAATATTTATCTCTGTTGAGTAGCTATCATCTATATATAAAGCTGATGATTGAGCAGGGATCGTCTGTAAATTATAAGGTATGTGTTGAACCGTATAAGTTGCATTAGGGTTTTGAGCTTGCGTAATTGTTACCCAAATCAGAAAAGTCAGAAGGAATAATTTTTGTCTCATTTTGATAAATTTAAGTAGTTTACCAAAACTAATAAAAAATTATATAACTTTTTATTTTTAAACAAAAAAAATCAGCTATTTCTCTAGAAAAAACAGCTGATTTTAAATGAATTAAGAATTTAATTATCAATACAACAACTTAAAAACAATGAATTGTCAGCATTATTTATGATCCTGCAAAGCAAAAACTTTTTTAAGCAAGTTGGAAGTTCGTTCATTGATATCGGTTCTGATTTTTTGTTCCTCAACAGCTACTTTTTTATAAACACCTTCCATAGCTTTTCGGGTCACATAATCAGTTAAATCCGGATTAACTTTATTAACAAATGGAATTTGGTTGTATTTATTAATAATTTTTGTCCAAACTTCGTCTGCTTTAACTTTATGCAGCGATTGTTGTACTTGGGGTTTAAATTTTTGATACAACCTGTTTTGGGTCTTTTGTTTTAAATAATCGGTAGCGGCTGTTTGATTGCCCAATAAGATATTTTTGGCATCATCAAACGTCATCGTAGTTATGGCATCGACAAAAATGGGTTTAGCCTCTTTGACGGCATCGGAAGCTGCTGTGTTAAGCAATTTTAAACCTTCATCAGCCAATTGTCCCATACCCAAATCACGTAAAGTTTGATCCACTTTTTGCAATTCTTGAGGTAATAAAATCTTAACCATTTGGTCTTTGTAAAAACCGTCCGGTGCCATGAGTTTAGTAACTTCCTTATCAATACCTTTATTAAGCGCTTCTTTGAGTCCGGAAGCAATTTGCGCATTACTCAAGCCCTCTTGCGGTAATTGGTTCATGGCTTGTTGCAACTCAGCACATGAACTCAATTGTAAACTTATCAATAAAATCAGTAGTAATTTAATATTTTTCATAGGTTGAATTTTGATTATTTTGTTCTAATTTTAATGTTTTCTTTTTAGAAAATTTTTGATAAAGATAACCAAAAATAGAAATACTAATTTAATCTTCCATATATTTTTCAATCGGGTCGCAGGTACAGTGCAAATTCCTGTCGCCGTAGGCATCATCTACTCTGGCAACTGCCGGCCAAAATTTATTGTCACGGATATAATCCAATGGAAATGCCGC
>JALVDN010000314.1 GCA_027008965.1 Flavobacteriales bacterium
CATTACTGAAAATACTTGGATAGGTAACAAAGTTTATCGAAAAGTTCTCGCCTTGAAAACAGCCGGGTTGAAGAATCCGTTTTATGAGCTGCTACAATTGCAATTTTCAGGGAAAAGCCCCTATGATGATTACTATAGGATTAATCTGAAAGAATATTTAGGTCCTTTTAGTAAAAAATCCCTCACCAAATATACTTATAAACTGGTAGATAGCTTGGATATCCAAGGACGCCCGGCATATCGCATTCATTTTACCAAAAAACAAAAACCCAAAATCAATGGGCAAATGCTCATCGATGCCCAAAACTATGCCTTGGCAGGCTTGGAAATTCATTCACAAAATCAACTTTTGATTAACACTTCTTTTGAGTTTAAATATTTTCCCGAAAAAGATTTATGGTTTCCCATGCTTCAAAAAAGCATGATTAGAGCTGCCAAAGATTTCAGTAAAATGACAATGGGTCCGGTCACACTGATAAAAAAAATCAAAGATCCCGGCATTGACAGCATCAAACATACCAATCCCCAGAAAGTCAACGACCTCAGCTACCTTAAAATAACAGACAGTGTTAGCCGGATAAATCTGAAAGCCTCCAAGGCAAAAAAACCGGTTTATTGCCTTGAAATACTTCCGGATGCCCACAAAAAGAAGGAGGATTTTTGGATGGAATATACCGGAAAACGGTTGACTGAAAGAGAAAAAAACACCTATAAAACTTTGGATTCCCTCTTTGAAACGGAAAAGGTGGAAGAAAAAATTGACCGGTATAAAAATCTCATTTACGGGAAATACCGTATGGGGGCGGTAGATTTAAACTTTATGCAGTTATTGAGTTACAATCAATATGAAAAACTCCGCATGGAAATAAACCTCCAAACAAACCGGTTTTTTTCAGACAAATGGAATATTCATACCTATTTGGCCTACGGCACCGGAGACCGGAGTTTCAAGTATCACGGAAGTTTAGGCTATAAAATCTCACACCGGCACCAGACTTTCCTGAGGCTGGGATACACCTCCGACCTTGAAAAAGGTGCCGCCTTCAAAAATTTGGAAGACGAAGTCTCTCCCCTCAATATTTTGGATTGCTATGCTTGCGAAAAATATACTTCCTATAAGAAAGTCTCTCTGGATTTAACCGGTATGCTCTCCCAAGAAATCTCTTATCAATTGGGTATAGATCGCGGATTTTATCAAACCAAGTTCCCTTTCCCCTATCACCCGGGGAGAATTGAATTTCCGGATTATGAGCTCACTCAATTGAATTTAAATGTTAAATACGAGCCTCATTCCGAATATATTTTGACTCCGGACGGACGGAGAAAAATCAAAAACGGATATCCGAAATTTCTTTGGGCGGTCCAAACGAATATTCCGGCATGGCAAACTGACCCGTCCTATTTTTTGAGGACGGAAATCCAATCCCTTTTCAGAAAAACTTATATCAACAAAGACTTTACCGATTTAAAAATCCAATTGGGCATGAACTTTGGGCAAGTACGCATCCAGCAAATGTTCCAACCCGATTTTGATGATTTTGAAGGGGGCTCCTATTTAGCTCATCTCTTATCGGGCAAAAAATATGCTTTTGAAACCGTCAAGGATTTTGAATTTTTAAATAATTATATCGCTACGGCCCATCTATCGCATCGCATCACTCATCTACGTATCCGCAAAAACAAATCTATTGATTTGGGTTTTACTACGGCGGCCGCCATAGGCTATGCTTGGGATGAGCATTTGTATAGCGGAAGCCGTGATTTACGAAAAGGCTTGTTTGAATCTGGCGTAGAAGTTTTTCAACTTATCAAAGGTTTTACATTGGGTGTTTATTATCGCTATGGGGCTTATGCCCGGCCCGGGTTTAAAGATAATTTGGCTTTGCGATTTAGTTTTAATTTTGAGGATTGGTTGAAATAGCATATTCCCGCGTTAGGGATTGAAACGGCATCCTTTTTTGGTGTGCCAAAAAAGATATAGTGGAAAGCCCGACCCCATTGGGGGAACGCCCAAAAAAAAGCTGCCTTTGCAGACAGCTGTAAAAATTTAATTTTTTCTCTTATTTCTTGC
>JALVDN010000315.1 GCA_027008965.1 Flavobacteriales bacterium
TGGGGGTAAACCCTTTTATAGGGGTATAAAAATGATGAGAAATCAATCTGATGTTCCCCTTGTAATATTTATAACCTTAGACAAACAATGTTTTTAATTAATTAAAAATCAAAAAATTATGAAAAATTTACACAAAGTTTTACTTTTATTAAGTATCGTATTATTCATAGGTTCATGTAATAAAAATCCCGGATTTGTTGATGAAAGTGAACAAGTTCCGGTAGATGAAAGCAAACCTGTTATTAGTTTATCAGCTTCAATTATAAATAATAATTTGACTGATATGGATTTACATGATGAAACCGCCCCTGACGTTAACTTGACCATTAATGGTCATAGCTTTTGCTACGGAACGGATATTAATTCGTATGAAAATTGTAAAGCACAAAATATAAACAATTTTGAAAATGTATTTGGAGAAACAGCGGTTTATAAAGTAGGAAATATTGAAATGAATTTTTATTGTCCGGAAATGATTTATTTTGATGCACCACAAACAATTGATCCCGGTACCGGTTTTGATATAACTTGGAATGTTGATGAAAACAACAATAATGATGTATTAATTTCAATAATACCTAGAATTGATGGTAATGGCTCACCTTACACATCAAAAAATACTAATCGCGTAGATATAATAACATCAGATAATGGAAATTATTCGTTTTCACCACAAAATTTATCCAATTTACATAGCGGTGATATTGTTGATATTGTAATGATTAGAGGTAATAATAAAAAATTTAATCAATATTACCTAGAAGCTTTTACTGTAAATGTTCACGTAGCAATGGTTCAATAAATTTTATTGATAAATTAAAAGTAAGAAATTTGTCATTTTGAATAAAGCTATATTTAAAATTTAGATATTTTTTTATTCAAAATGGCAAATTTTAATAATATTTAAAAGCTGTTTTTTTTTAGAAAGTAACATCCATTTCTTGCTATTTATTTTATGAATTATTAACTTAAACCACATATATGAAAAAATTGATACTCTTATGTTTAATTATCTTGTTGCCTGTTACCGGACAAACTCAATTTAAAATTGAAAATAACAAAGATGTCTTCTTGTTTAATGTTATTAGTGGTGGTATCATTGGTGGTATAGGCTCTATAATCAATAAAAAAAATGAAAAAACTTATAAAGCTTTTTTTAAAGGGTTTTACAAAGGTGCTTTGGGCGGCACATTGGTATTTGGCGGCAAACAAATGTTAAGTAATTTTTCCAGAACACATAATTATTCGAATATATGGGCATCAAAAGTTTTGACATACTCAGGAATTTCCATGATTGAAAATGCAGCTGCCAATAAAAAACTACTAAGTAATTTGCATTTTAATTTGTTTTTGTTTCGAATAAATTACAGAGCAGATAATCAATTTGTTTTTCGCCCGCGTGCTTTGCTTTATTCTATTTTAAATACTGGCTACACAATAATAAAATATGATATGCATATAAACCCAAAAATCAGTTTATGGACAGGAATTCCTGTGTTTTCAGATAATAAGATATTGTCTAAAAATTCTCATTTTAAATTTATAGGAATAGGTATGGGAAATAGTATCTGGGTAACAAATTTTCAAACTAGCTTATCTTTTGAAACAATTATGTCACATGAGCTCACTCATATTTATCAATTTAATATGTTTAGTTCTACTAATAACTATTTTTCCATAACAAATACCAAATTTGGAATAAGCAAATTTTACAAAAAACTTACTAAATATTTTTATTTGAATTTTGGTGCTATACTTTATAATGGCTGTTATTACTTGGCAAGCGAACTCAATAAAGATTATTATTTTGGCAATCCTTTTGAAGGTGAAGCGGCAGTAATTTCATTGCAAAATGAATAAGTAATCATTTTTGTCTTGCATTATTTTTTGAACTATCTCTTATCAAACATTTTTTTTTATATAATTTAAATATTAAAATGAAAAGCAACGGCTACCAACAACATATATAGCGCATAGCGGGGTTCTCGCCTACTTCAATGTTTAGGCGTATTTGCACCGGAAAATTCATAGAATTTTACTGGTGCAAATAAAAGATAGAAA
>JALVDN010000316.1 GCA_027008965.1 Flavobacteriales bacterium
CACATATAGATAGGGTATTTTATGTTTGCTGAAATTTCTTTGGTCTGCACTTTCACCTTGTGATGAAAAACCCAAAATCACATCCGGACGAAGCATCATCACCTTTTCCGTGTTCATCATCAACCCATTTCCCACTTCTTCTATTTTTCCTTCTTCAACCCGTTTTTTAAACCATGGATTTACAATATAAGAAGCTTGTGCAAAGCCAATGAGTTTATCTCCTTCGCCCAGTGCATACAAAGGTTCCAAATGCGTTACGGAAGTGGCAATTATTTTCTCAACCGGCGTGCGAATGACCTCAAAATTTCCAAGACTGTCAGGCAACATTCTCACATCCGCATCTTGGGGGAGTAGAATATACGTCCGGGGTTTTCCACCCGGGTAGGGCGAAAGAATTTTTAAAATAGTAAACCCGTTGTGTTCTTCCCACAAAAAATGCCGGGCATATTCGGGCTTGAAAGTTTGAAACGGCTCAATGTCCTTAGGTTGCGTTTTGTTTTCACATCCCGCAGTCAGCACCCAAAAAATAATCCCGATAATAAAAAACCTCATTTTCTTCGGGGAAATTTCATTTTATAAGGTACATCAATTTCGCCTTTGGAAATTTTCTCGAGTTTTCGTTTCAATAATCTTTTCTTCAACGGCGACAGATAGTCCGTGAACAAAATGCCCTCAATATGGTCGTATTCATGCTGGATCACACGGGCCATCAGTCCATCAAAAGTTTCCACATGTTTTACACCGTTTTCGTCCAAATATTCCAAAGTGATTTGTTTTTTCCGGCGCACCTTTTCGTTGATGCCCGGAATGCTCAAACAACCTTCTTCAAAATCCCATTCTTCGCCTTTTTCTTCAATCTTGCGGGCATTGATAAAAACTTTGCGTGTTCGCAGTTTTTCTTTTTCTTCCTCCGGCAATTCATCCCAATCCGCAAAGGGTGTAGTGTCAATCACAAAAAGCCGGTATGATTTGTCCACCTGTGGGGCGGCCAATCCCACACCACTGGCATTATACATGGTTTCAAACATGTCATCTATAAGCTTGCGGATTTCTTCACTTTCAGGGTCCACATCCACTCCTTTTTTTCTCAAAACGGGCATGCCGTAAGCCACAATTGGTAGTTTCATTTTTTCCGGTTTAAATAGCTTTCCAAAATCAATGATGCACTGATTTTATCCAAATTTTTTTTCTCTCTCCGTTTCTTTTTCTTCATTCCGCTTCGTATCATCACATCCATAGCCATTTTAGACGTATAACGTTCGTCTTCACGCACCACGCCGATGCTGGGATATTTCTTTTTAAATGCCTCAATAAACTTCAAAATATCTTCTTCAATCTCGTTCAATCCGCCGTCTTCCCTGTAGGGCTTGCCAATCACTAACGTCTCCACTTCATTTTCGGCCAAATAGCGTTCTAAAAAATCCCATATACGGGTCGTATCCACCGTTGTCAAAGGCGAAGCAATCATCTGCAGGGGGTCGGTTTCAGCCCAACCCGTACGTTTTCGACCGTAGTCCATGGCCAGAATTTTCATATGACAAAGGTACGAAACCCAAACCATAAAACATGAAATTTTTTTCTTTTGGGCGCCTTATGGCGTGCTCCGTTTAAATCTTTTTCGGCCCGCTCGGTTTTTGGCACAGCACGGCTGCGGGGTCTCCTCAATTCTTCGGAGCCTCCTCGCCGTGGCCAAAAAATCCGGCGGGCCTTCAAAAGGATATCACTGCGCCCGCCGGCGCGGAGATTCCTCGTCGCTTTGCTCCGTCGTAATGACACACTACTTCAATGTTTGCAGTAGGAGAACAAAAATCTAAAATCATCGTTCAATTGTTCGGTGTTTTTTATTCGAGGGCGGCTTGCCGCCCGAGCTATTGCGCCAGGGATGGAAGCGATATGAGGCGAAGGTGGTGGTGATGGTTTTCCGCCCGGCGGAGGCTGACAGCGGGAAGCCCACGCACGGGCGGGCCGGCGCGCCATCAAGGTGCGCCGGCTTAAACCACACCAACCGCCAAGCCGAATTCAAGCGGACAGCCCGCCCGGGCGCCCTGAAAAATAAAA
>JALVDN010000317.1 GCA_027008965.1 Flavobacteriales bacterium
GCGAAGTTAAGCGTACTTTAAGCCCGCTACGACGCCATATATTAACCGTTATAGCCAAGCAAGAAGAATCTGAAATGAACTTAGATAATTTTAAAATACAGATAAGAAAAATTACAGACTTCTCGGAAGAAGAATGTTCTATGTTCATACCTTATTTGAATAAAAAGGTATTGAAAAAAGGTGAATATTTTTTAAAAGAAAACCAACCTGTCAAGGAAATTGCTTTCATTCAAAAAGGTGCTTTGCGACTTTATTATTTATCTCAGGACGGCAAGGAAGTTAACAATCATTTCTTTTTGGAAAACGATTATGCCGTTTCATATTTAGATTTTCTGAAAAACAGGCCCAGCAGATATTACATTCAGGCATTGGAAGATTCGGAACTATTGACATTCAATGCCGAAGCACTTCAAATGGCTTATGATCAATCCAAAAACTGGGAACGTTTCGGTAGAATTATAGCCGAAAGTGCTTATGCCGTAGCGACCAACCGTTTTGAATCTTTTTTATTTCTCTCTGCCAAAGAAAGATACTTGCAGATGCTCAAAGATTACCCGCGATTTATCCAAAGAATTCCCCTTTATCATTTGGCTTCTTATTTAGGTATCGAACGGGAAAGTCTTAGCCGTATCCGGAAAGAACTTGCCAAGTAAATTACGATTGTAACATACATCAATTTTTCGGGGTTTCGGGTAATATAATTTTGCGGTGTATTAATCCCAAAAATTATATTACCATGAAAAAGTTTTCATTGATTGCAGCAGTTGCCATAGCAACATTTTTAACTTCTTGCGGAACATCAGAAAAAATTGTTGTTCCGTTGAGCAAAACCTTGCCTTCCATTGACGATAATTACACAATCGTTTGGGTGGGAAAAGGCGAATCATACATTTACAAGGACGGTAAATATGTCAGAAGCGAGTCGAACGATTATTCGTTTGAAGTTGTTCAAAGACGCTACGGACACACTTGGAAATCCATCAAAAATATGCACCGTATCCACCCTGACTATAACGGAAAAGCCGGTCCCCGTGAACATACCATGTATTTTGAAATTGCCTTTTCAAAACAAGGCGACAAAATCGTCTCGAAAGTCAATTCGTCCTTAGGTAACGGTACAGGTGTTTCCGACAACGAGTTCAGAGAACAACAATTGCAGTTTACGGCTGATGGTGTGAGTTCATTTGCCCCTTACAACACCTACCGGATTACGCAACATTATAAATATGAAGAAGGCATGCTGTTAGAAACCGTCGAATTGTTCAAACTCAAAGACGGTAAAGAAACACCATTTGCCAAAATTGAAGAAAAAGCACAAATTTTCAGACCGGTAAAACTGGAACAAGCACCCACAAAATTTGAGTAAGCCATGTGGTATTCTTTTATATCATATTTTCATATACTGACAATATTGGTCATGTTTTCATCATTGGTAGTGGAACTGACAGTACTTAAAAAAGAAATGAACCGCAAAGAAGCCGGCAAACTTGTCAAAGCTGATTTGTTGTTCGGTATTTTTGCAGGACTAACCGCCATATTCGGGTTATTAAGAATGTTCTACTACGGTAAAGGGGTTGATTATTATCTGATCAACCCCTTGTTTATCATAAAATTGTCTGCATTTATTTTGGTAGGTTTGCTATCCATTTATCCTACCATTACTTTTCTAAAATTAAGGAAAACCAAAAGAGAAATAATCAATTTGAAACAACATAAAATCATAAAATTGCTTATAATAACAGAAATAGCAATGCTCTTAATTATCCCGTTACTTGCAGTTTTAGTGGCAAACGGAATTGGAGTATGAAATGCCTGGCTATAACAAAGTATAAAAATAATAGCGGTTATGGTACTAAATTTAAAGTTTGTATCTTTGAAAAAAGTTAATGCTAAATTGAAAGGTAAGTGCTTTGAAATCCGCTACTATTCTTATACAAACCCGTTACAGCCCATTTGAAATAACTAACTTTTGAATGAATATCGTAAAAATTTAAAAATCGTTCTTTGACAAAAAGTCCGAGATGAAAATATCGGGAACAGGATTTTTAAAAT
>JALVDN010000318.1 GCA_027008965.1 Flavobacteriales bacterium
GTGCAATACGGAGCCGGACCGCGTGCTTCACAATACCTTATTTTGGGAGCCAAAGCACATGCTTTGACACAAGGGAAATTAGCCCCGGATGAAGAAGATGTACGTTTTGTGGCACAAAGTGTTTTGGGTCATCGTGTGCTGCGCAACTATAGAGCGGAAGCCGAAGGAGTGAATATCCGTCAAATTATCCGCTCACTTTTTTAAAAACGCAATAACCGAAATTTCCACCGGTACGTCTTTGGGTAACCTGGAGACTTCAACCGTTTCACGTGCGGGCGGTTCGGTTCCTTTAAAAAATTCGCCATACACTTGATTTACCACCGGAAAATCATCCATGCTTTTTAGAAAAACCGAGGCTTTTACTACATTTTCCATCCCGGAACCGGCTTTTTCCAAAATGTTTTTGATATGCGTCAAGACCAAACGGGTGGCAAGTTCAACATTTTCCAATTCCAACCGGCCGGTTTCAAGATCAACAGGAATTTGTCCGGATACAAAAACCAAATCACCCGAAACAATAGCTTGACTATACGGTCCAATCGGTTCGGGAGCTTGGGAAGTAAAAACAGTCTTTTTCATCGTATTAAATTTTATTATTTTTGTCAGAATTATTAGAAACTTCATGGAAGTTATAAAAAAATATATAAATCATAGCACAACAAAAAACAAACTCTATTTATTTATTATTTCATTATTTTTTCTTTTTTTCTTCTTTTTAATTTTTTCATTGCTTACAAAACCTTCCGATTTTCATATTAAAGAAAAATTTTTAATTCATGCACCAAAACCGATGGTATATGAATTTCTAACCCAAAAAAAACATATATTACGTTTTTCTCCTTGGATAACTCCATCCGTTAAGACCACGTTGACAAAGGACAGTCTTTCCGGTAAAACCATGTACAGGCTTACGGATAATAAAGAAAAAAAATCTTCATTCATCATCACAACGGAAACACCCTATAAATATGTTTCGGGTATTGAAAAATCCGGAAATTTTATTCTTAAACACGAATGGATTCTGCAATATATCACTGACACGCTCACCTCTTTGGAATGGAATATAAATGGCAATCTTCCGCCTTTTTTTCTCAATCCGAACCTTTTAAAAAATAACATCACAAATAAAATCAAACAAAAGTTCAAAGTTATCAATGCTGAAATTTCAAAAGAAATCAAAGACATTAGCATCAATGCATTGGGCGATACGATTTTGGAAAACAAATTATTTGTAGGCTTGGAAACCGTTACTAAAAAATCGCAACTGTTGAGTAGTTGGGATCAAACCATTCCCGAAGTTATCATGTATGCTATCAGGAACGGCTTTTATAATAAAAAGGAAAAGTCTTTCATATTATATGATAATGAAAACAAAGAATATATCAGATATAAAACCGGAATATTTGTTCACTCGCCTCCTCCCGATTTGGAACACAAATTTATTATTGATTCCATAAGTCCCGGACATTATTTTATATTTTCATATCAAGGAACATATAGTTTGTTTCCTTATGTTTATTCAAAAATAGATGAATATTTGATAAATCATCATATGCTCAGAGATACCAATAGGCCATATATCATACAATTCATCAAAAGTCATGTAAAACATCCCGATCCCTCCCAATGGGTAACGCTGTTTTATGTCCCTTTAAAAGATAATTGATCATGAAATTTTTATGGGTATTTATTGGAGGAGGTTTAGGAAGCACTATTCGTTATTTGATTGGTAAATGGCTCAATCATTCGGATTTCTTTATGCCCTTGGGAACCATGACCGTTAATATTGCAGGAAGTTTCATAATAGGTTTCAGTATGGAGTATTTATTGAGGCATCATTATCCTAATCTTTTTTTATTCATAACGGTTGGTTTTTTAGGCGGATTTACTACTTTTTCCTCTTTCAGCTATGAGGCCATGTTGTTTTTGAAAGAAAACAATTTAGGCATGTTTCTGGTCTATACTTCAACTACGTTTATTCTTGGTTTGATGGCTGTGTTTTTGGGATATCATCTATCAAAAATTTTATTTGCTTAAAAGGTAC
>JALVDN010000319.1 GCA_027008965.1 Flavobacteriales bacterium
CAAACCACCGGCTTGTTCCAAAATATCCGTTCCCGGGCGTAAATACAAATGATAAGTATTTCCCAAGATAATCGGCGCATCAATGTCCTCCTTCAACTCCCGCTGATGAACGGTTTTGACACTCGCCACCGTTCCCACCGGCATAAAAACGGGGGTGTGAATTTCACCGTGTGCCGTAGTGATTTTTCCGGCCCTTGCCTTGGAAGACGGATCCGTAAATTCTATATCAAATTTCATTGTTGCGAAATTACGAAAAATTAACTTGTACCAAGGCTTATTTTAACCGGAATAACAAATGTTACCAAAATTTATTATCTTGGGTTCAAAATTCAGCCATGATGTACGCAAAAGATTTACAAGATTTTTTCCGCAACGAACATTTTGCCTTGATCAAAGAACCCGAATCTCAAATTTTAAAAGGAATTGTTCTGCGTGATAAACAACCCGACACGGCCACTTCTTTTGACCAACCGGGATTTTATTTCGCCCCCTTTGACTTATCCAAACATCCCGTCTACTTCTTCCACGCCAAAAAAAGCGTTTTCACGTTTTTCAACCTGGAAGATTTTGAAATCAACCCCGAAAATAAAAATATCATACATTTTTCCAAACCCGACAAGGATGCACATATATTGAAAGTCAAAAAAGCCCTGCATTACATTCAAAACAATGCCCTCAAAAAAATTGTCATCTCTTCCCGTTTGAACGGTGAAATTGAATATTTTGATGCATTTTGCACCTTTTTAAACCTTTCCAAGCTCTATCCCAAATCCTATATCTTCTACGTGCAAATCAAACCCGGCCTGTCCATGATGGGAGCCACCCCCGAGGTGCTTGTCAAAATGGAAAAAAGTTTCGGCACCATCTACAGCTTGGCCGGCACCCAAGAAGCAACAGAGCAAATCCACTGGCAACGAAAAGAACTGGAAGAACAGGACATCGTGACCGGATATATCAAAGACACATTATTAAAACATCAATTGCCTTTCAGCGTGGAAGGTCCCTACACACATATTCAAGGACACATGGCTCATCTGCGTTCCGACATTCAGTTCATTTCACCGCCCGGCAAAACCAAAATATCCGATTTAATCAAAGAACTTCATCCCACTCCGGCCGTAGCCGGCATCCCCAAAGATAAAGCCATGCAACTCATCCCCGAAATCGAACAATATGACCGCGAATACTACACCGGATTTCTGGGCGAAAACACCGGCGAGCGAATAGGGTTCTACGTCAACCTTCGCTCCATGAAAATTGAAAACAATCAAATCCATCTCTACGCCGGCGGAGGCATCACCGCTGACAGCATTCCGGAAAAAGAATGGGAAGAAGTCCTCAACAAATGGATGATTTTAAAGAAAGTTCTGGAAGAATAATACCACTACCCTGCCCTTTTAATCCGCTTGATTTTCATAAAATTTAAGTAGGCTCCATGAACCGCCCGGAGGCGTTTCATTCCGCCCCTTCGCAAGCCTTTTTGCATAAAAAGTCTTGCTCCGGCGTGAGCCCAACCTGCGCTATCGCTTGTTTGGGCTCACGGCTCCATGAACCGCCCTTCGGACGTTTCATGTCGCAAGCCTCGGAGCCATCGTGCCGCCTCGCTTCGCTCGGCGCTCCTTGTCTCCTCAGCAGACCGGTGAGCCGGACAAAGCCGTCTCACCTTTTGCGGCGGGAGAGCCTGCGCCAAGGCTTATCTCCCCGCCGGAAATTTTTTTAATCATACTGTCACGTCGAGCGCATGCGAGAAGCTCTTTTCATCTACCAAATGCTTGAGATTTCTCAGTCGTTCACTTCGTTCACTCCTTCGAAATGACACGCTCTTCTGTAATTAAATCAGTAGCGCACTGTCATTCCGACGGAGCGAAGCGACGAGGAATCTTCGCGCCGGCGGGCGCAGTGATATCCTTGCGAAGGCGAAAAGCTCATTTTTGTTTGACGGAGGAGGCTCCGAGCGAAGACGAGGAGACCCCGCACGGCAACTTACAAAAATGCTTTGAGCCGAGCAAGATTTAAACGGAGCACGCCATTAGGCGCCCTG
>JALVDN010000320.1 GCA_027008965.1 Flavobacteriales bacterium
TTTCAAATCGTCTTCGCCTAAGCGATAAGGGATATTCCCTACATAAATGTTCATAATACTTAAAATAAAAAATTAAACTTTGTCAAAGGTAGATGAAAAAAACCGATTTAAAAAATTTATTCCGTAATAGATTAATATTCCGGTTTTTCAAACACTTCTTCGGAGACATTTTCAGGATTCCATATAATTTCATCAAAAATCATTTCGCTTATCACTTGATCTCCCATTTTTGTGATAATATGCGTGGGTTGTTTGATACCACCAAAATCTTTGTAATCCTTAAATTCAGTGATGATTTTTCCTTGAGGAGAATCTATTTCAATAAAATCAAGCAGATTGGTTTTGCTATTGAAATAATATTTCAATTTTTGATCGTCTTTTGTAACCAGAATGACATGATATTTCATGCCGTTTTTCTCTTCTTTTCCTACATACTCTCGTTGCAAGTCTTTATAAGCGGCGGCATCACCGAAAAGATTTTGGCTTTTTTTGTTCATTTCTTTCAAGTCTTCTTCCGTCAAATCATCGTGTCCCATGGATTGGTTCAATTTATAACCCTTTCCGTCTTTGAAAGCGTAAACAACCAAGTCCATGCCCATCATTTTCATTTTCATGTAGCCGGCACCTTTTTTGGACATATAATTTTCAATTTCCATTTCCTGTCCGGCTTGTTTGACTTTTCCTTTTTGTAACACGGACTCAATATGCGAGGCTTTATCCGCTCCAATGGATTTGATGTATTTTTCAAAAATTGCATCAGCTTTATTTTGCGCTAATGAAATTCCCGAGATGAATACTGCTAAAATTAAAAATACTTTTTTCATATTTATATTATTTTTAAGTTATTTCAAGTTCAAAAATACAATATTTATTGGAGAATAACTTGATTCCAAATGACTTTGACTGGTTTATTACCAGAATCGTGCCATTCCCATCTGAAGGGCAGTAGAAATTCATTGACTTTTCTAAAATCCATAAAATTTATAGACATTTTTTGTCCGCCGGGATACAGCGTTTTTTGTCTGAGGATGATATCATGCTTTATATCTCTGTAAAAAATTATTGATGTATTGTGATCTGTAAATTTATAAACCGAAACTTTTTTGCCGTAAAGTAATGTATCGGGAAGTTTATATACCGGATTTAGGGTTTCCAAAAAAGCATGAAACAAACCGGTTAGTGGATAATGCATATATTTTTGAATAAGGGCTTCGGTTAGAGTGTCATATTTTTTAGCCGGATAGTCAATAATGGTTTCGGGTTCTCCGGCATAATATAAAATAACTTTCAATAGATTTCCGGGGCGTATGATGAATTGAACCGGAATTTTTTTATCCTCATAGTAAACCGTTCCTTTCCAATAAACTTTAAAAATCTTGCCTTGTGCAACGGGTTGATTTAATTGCCTGTAATGAAGAAGCAATTGATTTTTTTGTTCGTTTGAAACGGCAGGATAAGATTTTTGCCGGGAAACAGACTGTTTTGTTTTACATCCTCCAATCAGCCAGACAAAAATGATAAGTAATGGGACTTTCTTCAAAAAAACTATTCTTTGCTTAAAACAATATTTTTGATTTCCTTATAAAACAAATCATACTCCGCACCGTTCTTGACTAACTCCAATCCTTTGTTGAAAATATCGTCGGCTTTATCGGTGGGAAATCCCAGGCTGATGATAGAGCGTTTGATGAGTTCCAGTTCTTTCTCGTCGGTTTGTCCGTCTGCATATGCCAATTTGAGGAGTTGATAATATTGATCAATCCGTTCATCCAGTGTATAAGGCGTACGCAAGCTATATTTTCCGGCATTTTTCTTGAGAAATTTCAAGCCTTCAGGGTCGTTCAACCCGTATTTAAAGGCAATTTTCTCAATAATTTCCCACTCTTCGGGGGCAATCACGCCGTCCACTTCGGAGAGTTTTATTAAAGTAGCCAACAAACTGACGTGTTGCTTGTATTCGGCACTTCCCAATGCGTCCAGTATCGTCATCATTTATTATTGTTTTTATCAATCGGTTTGGTTTCTATTTTCGGTACGTCC
>JALVDN010000321.1 GCA_027008965.1 Flavobacteriales bacterium
TTTCCATAAACTACCTGAGTGTAGCCTGAACAGGGATTGGTAATCTAAAAAGGAAGGTCTTACTTCCGCATCGCCTTCGGTGGATTTGACAAGCAAAGTATTGTTTAAATACCTGATGCTTCCCAGGAAAAATTTGTTGTTTTTTAATGGAAATCCCGAAGAAAATTTAGCGCCCGTAAAACCGATTTCTCCTTTATACCAAGTGGAATCGGGTTCGAGATAGTGAATATCCAATACGGAAGACAGTTGGTCGCCATGGGTGACCGGAAATGTTCCGGCATAAAAATGAAGGTGATGAATCAAATCGGTGTTGATCATAGACAACCCTTCTTGCTTTCCGGTGCGTGCCAATAAAGGATGATAAATTTCCACACCGTTGATAAAAACCGCATTTTCATCATAATTTCCACCCCGCACAAAGTATTGTGAACTCAATTCATCCAACTGGGATACCGACGGCAAACTCAATAAAATGTTTTTAACCCCACCCGAAATGCCCGGTACAATATCCAAAACTTTTTTGTTAATTAAAACCGCTCCTTCCTTTTCCTTGGGCGAAACAAGTTTGATTTGAACGGCTTTGATTTTTTCCTCGTTAGATTGAAGACGAATATGAACATACTTGCGCTCGCCGGGTTTTAGATTTAATTGCACAGTATCGGGCTTATATCCCAAATGAGAAATAATGAAGCGGTGTGAACCCGGTTGAAGTTTTAAAAGGAATTCTCCATTTTCGTTGGTAGTTGTTCCTTGTCCTTCGGATAGCAAAATGTTTACATCCGCTAAAGGTGTTCCGGTTTCATCGGTCACTTTTCCTGAAACAATACTGGTGTTTTGAGCTGTTATCAAAATGCTCCATCCCAGGAAAAAAAGGATCCAAAGCTTTTTCATCTACATTAGCTAACGGAGATCGTCAAAAAATATTTCCAAGGCTTTTGAAGTATAATAATCTGCAGCATTTTGGGGCCATTCTCCAAGAATTCGAACGACGCCAAGCAAGGATTTTTTCCGTCCGGGATTAAATAATGAATCCTTTTCAAACAAACTTTCTTCTTTCACTTCTCCTGCGGCATGTAAAATGCGTCCCGAACCTTTATACAGTGCCACATGAGTGATTTTCAGTGAATGATCATCTCTTTTTTGACCGAAAAACAATAAATCGCCCGCTTCAATGCCTTCCAAATTTTCGTTCAATTCCAACAATTCCAAGGGTTTTACCGCTTTAAACTGTTGCGATGCATCCCTGGGCAATACAAAACCGAATTGATGAAATAAAGTTTTGGTAAAACCACTACAGTCAAAAGCATTGACGGAAGTTCCACCCCATAAATACGGAACTCCATACATTTTTTTATATACTTCCGAAATCATTTCATTCACATCCAGTTGGCGATTGAGCAATTGCCATTCTTCCAAGGTGGAAATTTGTTCATTCAATACATAACCTCTACGTCCGTCGGGAAGTTCCACCAAGGAAAATACGTCTTGCATTTGTACTAATTTCATCACAGCGTTGAGAACCAGATTTGAAATTTGACTTGATTCCGTATCGGAACGGGTATATAATTTACCGTGGGCTTCCATAAAAATAACTTTGGGACTTTGGAGCCAAGCAGTAAGTTCATTCTTATGCATGGGTTGAATGCCGGCCGGATCTATCCAACCTATATAGTTTTCCATGGTTTTGATTTGATAAAAACCTTCTTTTTCTCTTAAAATTTTTACAGGCATTCCCAATAAAACTTGCGTAGCCAATTCAGCGGTATGTGAAGGGTTTACACGAACATTGGCAACCGACAACCGGACAATACCGAAATTTCCTTCAGGAAGTGAATCGGGAAGAAAATGTTTGTTGAAAATTACTTTCCAACCCGTGGAATCATTTTTTATTTCACTGATGGAAAGATGCCTTACATCCGTGGTTATGTTTACTTCAAAAGTTTTGTTATCCTTTTTACGGATGCTATATTCGAAAACATGCTCTCTTGCATCGGGAGCGTAATGCTTTTTTAGTTTTAATATA
>JALVDN010000322.1 GCA_027008965.1 Flavobacteriales bacterium
AAACGTATAAAGTAAAAATATAAAAAAGAATAAGTTATGAACTTAACTTCTCCCGAAACGCTGATTTTTTGGATGACGCTTTTCTTTTTGGTTTTCTTTTTCTTGCTGACCAAATTCGGATGGAAACCCATTTTGAATGCCATCAAAGAGCGTGAAAAATCCATTGAAGAAGCACTCAATGAAGCCGAGCGTGTGCAGGCCGAAATGATGAAACTCAAATCCGATAATGAGCAAATGCTTCGTGAAGCCCGTGAGCAAAGAGAACAGATTTTGAAAGAAGCCCGGGAATTGAAAGAAAAAATGTTGGCTGAAGCCCGTGAAGAAGTATCCAAAGTACGAAATGAAGAAATGGCCAAAACCAAGCAACTTATTGAATCCGAAAAGCAAGCCGCTTTAAAGGAAATTCAAACCGAAGTGGCCAAAATTTCTTTGGAAATAGCTGAAAAAGTTTTGAAAGAACAATTCAGTGACCGCGAAAAACAATTGGAATACATCAAAAAGAATTTATCCGGATTAAAAGTGAATTAAGATGGCAATAAAAGTAAGTAGAGCGGCCAAAAGATATGTCAAGGCTTTCTTTGAATGGGCCAAAGAAGAGGGAACTTTGGAAGAATTGGTGCGCGACATGCACATGATTGTCCGGGCATTTGAAGAAAGTAAAGATTTAAATCTTTTTTTGAAGCATCCCGCCGTTTCCGGGAAGAAGAAAAAAGAGGTGATTCTCAAATTATTTGAAAATTTTTCTCCTTCCACCTTAAAGGTAATTGAATTACTGGAGAAGAAAGGGCGGTTGTCCTTGTTGGGAGAAATTGCACAAGGTTTGGTTTCGGCCTATAAAAAATATACCGGTAAAGTGGAGGCGCTTTTGATTACGGCTGTGGAACCTAATGCTGAACTGGAAAAAGAAATCAGAAATAAAATCAAAGAAATTACCGGAAAAGACGATGCGGATTTAACCGTGAAAGTTGATCCGGAAATCATTGGAGGTTATATACTCCAAATCGGTGATTTGCGTATTGATGATAGCATCAAAACCAAATTAAAGAAAATAGAAAAACAATTGACTCAATAAAAATATTATAATCATGGCAGAATTAAAAGCATCGGAGATATCCGCCATTATCAAAGAACAATTGGCACAAACCGACACCTCGGCCAACTTGGATGAAACCGGATTGGTTTTGGAAGTGGGTGACGGTATTGCCCGAGCATACGGACTCAATAATGCACAATATGGAGAATTGGTAGAATTTGAAAACGGTAGCCAAGGAGTGGTTTTGAACTTGGAAGAAGATAATGTGGGTTTGGTTATCTTGGGGCCGTATAAAGATATTAAAGAAGGATCCAGTGTTAAACGGTTGAACAGAATCTTATCCATTCCCGTAGGAGAAGGATTGATAGGGAGGGTGGTAAACACGCTGGGTCAACCCATTGATGGAAAAGGTCCCATTCAAGGTGAGACCATTATTCTTCCTATGGAAAGAAAAGCTCCGGGGGTTATTTTCCGTCAACCGGTAAATGAACCTTTACAAACCGGTATCAAGGCTATTGATGCCATGATTCCTATCGGTAGAGGCCAGCGCGAGTTGATTATCGGTGACCGTCAAACAGGAAAAACAACCGTTGCGGTTGATACCATTATCAATCAGAGGGAATTCTATGAAAAAGGCGAGCCGGTTTATTGTATCTATGTGGCAGTTGGACAGAAAGCTTCCACTGTACGTCAAATAGCTAAAAAATTAGAAGATGCCGGTGCCATGGATTATACGGTGATCGTTTCGGCAAGTGCCAGTGATCCGGCACCCATGCAAGTATATGCTCCATATGCCGGAGCGGCCATCGGTGAATATTTCAGGGACACGGGCCGTCCCGCTTTGATTGTTTACGACGATTTGTCCAAGCAAGCGGTGGCTTATCGTGAGATTTCCTTGTTGTTACGCCGTCCGCCCGGACGTGAAGCTTATCCCGGTGATGTTTTCTATCTCCACTCACGTTTATTGGAACGTGCAG
>JALVDN010000323.1 GCA_027008965.1 Flavobacteriales bacterium
GTCAGAAAAGTGAATGGTTTTTCCTTCAATCTTTTGTATAGGCGGTTTGATATAAATCCGGTTATGCTTCAAAAAATACATCAGTTCGGAATTAACCAGCGGGTGGGTTTCAAAAATTTCATGATCAGGCCGTGGCATGCCGGCTTTGGTTTCGTCTCCTACAAAAAATTTGATGGTGAATTTAGACATTTTCTTTTTGATGAAATCAGGTTGCCATGCCAAAAGTTTTTCATAGATATAGTCTGAAGGTTTTCCAAAGAACGAAAATTTGGGTATGATGTAATATCCACGTCTCAAGCTCATGTGGGTGAGGGATGCATATTTACAAGTATCGGCGGCAATGTCACTTCCGCTGTTGCCCGCACCTACAATGAGAACCCTTTTGTCTTTCCATGCAAGCGGATTGGTATACTGTTGTGAATGAATCATCTCTCCTTCAAATTTTCCGGGTAATTCGGGGATATTAGGCTGAAAATGATGTCCGTTGGCTACAATTACAAAATTGAAATTTTCCTTTTCGCCGGTATGGTAGGTCACTTCAAAATTTTTATCGCCGATTTTGCGAACCGATTTCACTTCCGTATTGAATTGTATATAAGGATAAAGATTAAATTTTTCTGCATAGTTCTTATGATATTCCCAAACTTTATAATGCGGAATGTATTCCTGCCAATCACCGGGCATGGGAAAATCCGAAAAAGAGGAGAGTTTTTTGGAAGTGATGATATTCAAAGAATCGTAAACGGGAGACAAGGGATTTTTCTTTTTCCCCAACCATAAACCGCCTACGTCGGCATTTTTTTCAACGGCTTTAATGTTTTCAAAGCCGGCGTCTTTTAAAGCTTTAAGGGCCGACAATCCCGAAGGTCCGGCACCGATAATCAATACGGATGGATTCATGGTTTTTTATTTGGAAGTTAATCATTTTTTAAAATAGTCTTTCAATTTGAATTTGATATTCATGCTCACGCCGTTTCTTTTGATTTGCAACCTTATGGTTTTTCCTTCCTTTTGCGACAAATAAGCTGTGAAATCACTCAGGAATTCCAGTTGATAAACCGGTTTGCCGTTGATTTCAAAAATCAAATCCCCTTTCTTCAATCCTGCTTTTTCGGCTGGAGAGCTCGGGATAATATCATCAATTTGAATCACACGCGTAAAAACAATCTTTTTTTCTCTTATTCTTTTTACTTCGGTTTGACTTCTTTCGCCCGCGTCACCGGTTTGAACCACTGTTTTGTATTGGTCTACAAAAATGATGACCGGTTTGGAAAAACTAACAACAATACCGCTTTTATCGTAGCGGAATTTTTTTGAACTCCAAAATCGTTTTTTGAGATAAACTTGTTTATTTTTATAATCTAAAGTCACCAGGAACTTGCTCAAAAAATCATTTCCTATCAAACCCCGGTAGGAGGTATCATGCCTGACAAATTGCATGGAAGCACTGTCGGGAATGGCCGTAAAAACCCGGTTAAAAAGAATGTCTGCCAGTTCAATGCTATCGGTCAGTGTATTATACCCGAATATTTCTCCACTTATTCCATGCCCGAGTAGATTGTAAACCAGCCTGTAAGGATAGGCAGATGAATCGGGAAGATGATAGAACCAAAAAGCGTCATTGTTTCCTGTGTCTAATAAAAATTTTCCTGGGCGGTCATCACCCGTTTTTATTTCAATGATGAATTTGTTACCGTGGGTATAAGTTTCTATGGGTTTCCCCTTAATTTTATGCGGAGGCTTTTCCGGAGGATAAATTTTGAGAACTTTTTTGGCATAATCAATCTGTACGACATGATTTTGAAAAACCGAACCACCTATAATTCCATGGATGGGAGTTTTGTAGTAGTTATCGTAAGATATAATTTCATTTTGAGTAAATATAAGCGGTTGATGACGGAATGTTATATTTTTTAATGAGAAATCCATGTTATGTGTGAGAAAAGCGGGGATTTTGGTTTTTCCGCCTAAACCCACCAAGAAAATTCTTCTTGTTTTAGGTAATTTT
>JALVDN010000324.1 GCA_027008965.1 Flavobacteriales bacterium
ATCTTTTGCGCAACATATGAAGTATCAATCCTCCTTTTTGATACGAAACCAAATCAAAAACATCATCGGGATTATGATAGTAATAACGCACCAAAGGTTTTTTCCATTCCGTAGGAACTTGCAAGTATAATTTTCTATCGTTGTCCCTTAAATAATCAGCTTTATCCATCCCTTCGTCGTGTTCTTCCCACAAGCTTTCACTATAGTCGGCAAAAGATTCGTTCATGGCAATTTGAGCCCAACTTTCGGCGGTGACTAAATCACCGAACCAATGATGAAACAATTCGTGCGCAATGACACTTTCCCAATCGTTTCCATCCACCAATTCTTCTTTGGTTTGATAGGCCATTTCGCTGTGGTTAACGGCAGTAACGTTTTCCATCGCACCGCTGACAAATGCACGGGTCACCACTTGGTCATATTTATTCCAAGGATATTCAACGCCCGTAATAGTTGAAAAATATTTTATCATTTCCGGTGTTTTCCCGAAAATATCTTTGGCAACGTTTTTATATTTCTTTTCCACATAATATCGCACCGGAATATTTTTATAATGATCTTCCACCACGGCAAAAGGTCCGGTGAAGAAAAACATCAAATAGGGCGGAAAAGGTTGCATGAGTTTCCAAATATCGGTTTTTGTTCCGTCATGATTGGTTTTGGAAGAAATCTTTTCTCCGTTGGAGAGTGATATCCAATCGCCCGGATAGGTGAGTTCAAGTTTGAAAGTGGTTTTTTGATTCGGAGAATCAATGGTGGGCACCCACGCACTGTTGGACTCGGGTTCGCCTTGTGTCCACACTTGTGGCGGATAACTCGGGTTAGAACCGTCCGTATTGATAAAATACAAACCTTTATTTTCACGGATAGCCGAGCCTTTGGGTGCTTTCAACTTATCGGGTTGAGATAAGTATTTGACATAAACCGCATAACTTTCATCTCTTGTGTAGGTCTTGGGAAGTTTAATCCTCAATTTCATCCCGTCATAATCATAATCTGCTTTTTTATCATTCACCTTCACTTCATAAATTTCCATTCCTTTTGCATCCAAAGTCAAACTGTCCGTAGGATAAAAATGAGGTTTGAGTTGTAGCGTCACTTCACCTGAAGCCGTATGCTCATTTATATTCAATTTGAGTTTTAAATCGGTATGAACCAGGTCGTTGATTTTTCTTTTTTCGCCTTTAAAAACCTTTTTCCCCTTTGGGTGAGCAGCGTTGGAAAAATCAACTTGTGCCTGAACCGGAAATAAAAATATACTCAAAACAAAAAATAAAAAGAATTTTTTCATGGATATAAATATTTTATAATTAAAGATGCAGGGTATAGGAATTTGTTACATTTTTTCTCCTTCCAATTTCATTTTGATGAGTGAAAAAACCGCATAGTTCAAAATATCCCGGTAGTTTCCTTCAACCCCTTCCGAAATAAGTGTCTTCCCACTGTTTTCTTCAATTTGTTTGATGCGTAGAAGTTTTTGCAAGATCAAATCGGTCATGGAAGCAATACGCATTTCACGCCAGGCTTCGCCGTAGTCATGATTTTTTTTGAGCATCAGATTTTTAGAGATTTCCACTTGTTTACGATAGGCTTGAACAGCATCATTCAAGTTCATATCGGGTTCTTCGGCTGTGCCTTTTTCAAGCTGAATCAAAGCCATCGCGGCATAATTGATTAAAGCCAAAAAAGCATCTTCGGGATTTTCATGGACCAGGGTTTTTCCTGTTTCCTGAATTTGTCGCAAACGTTTGGCTTTGATATACATTTGGTCGGTCAGGGATGGAAGTCGCAATACACGCCATGAAGCCCCGTAATCTTTCATCTTTTTTTTAAATATGTCTTCGGCTTCTTGTATAATCAAATCATATTGTGCGGAGGTATCATTCATCTTTTTTTGTTTCATCCAATTTTTTAATCATTTCATCCAGGCTTGGAATATCCACGTCTTGAATTTCGGGGAGATCCGCTTCATCCGTATCTTCTTCCCCCGGTTTTGGTT
>JALVDN010000325.1 GCA_027008965.1 Flavobacteriales bacterium
GGAGAGGATTTAGCCTCTTATATATCATCTTCCTCAGCAGTTAATATCGATTTAGAGATAACGGGTGAACAAAATAGCATAGGAGCTGGTAAAGATACTTTAATCAATATAGAAAATTTAAAAGGATCAAATTTTAATGATACTTTAAGTGGAGATAGTTCTTCAAATAAACTTTATGGCTCAGATGGCAAAGATACACTCTTTGGTAAAGATGGAGATGACGCTTTATATGGTGAAAGTGGAGATGATTATTTAAAAGGTGGATTGGGAGATGATATATTAAATGGAGGTGATGGCAAAGATAGAGTAGATTATTCACACCTTTCAACCTCGATGTATGTTAATCTTTTTGAAAATAAAGCCATTGGTGAGGGTACTGATACACTTGAAAACATCGAAGATATAGAAGGCTCATCAGCTGATGATACACTAATTGGAAATGATAGCAATAATGAAATTTTTGCATATCTTGGTAATGATACGCTCAGTGGATATAAGGGAAATGATTATTTAAATGGTGGAGATGGAATCGATTTAGTTGATTTTACAAATACAACAAATGAGGTAGTAGTTGATTTAAATATCGGTATGGCTACTGGTGAGGGAATAGATACATTAGATGAAATTGAAAATGTAAAAGGCTCAAGCTTTGATGATACTCTAAAAGGTGATAGTGGTATAAACACTATCTTTGGAGAGGCAGGAGATGACTCTTTATATGGAAATTTAGCAGATGATACACTTCTTGGTGGAAGTGGAGATGATTTTTTAGCTGGAGAGAGTGATAATGATGCACTTTTTGGTGAAGTTGGAAATGACACACTAAGAGGTGGAGCTGGAGATGATGTACTTGATGGAGGAGATGGCTTAGATGTAGCCGATTATTCACAAGCAACCGCAAGTATAGATATAGATTTAAATAGTGCTGGAGAAAAAGATATTGGTGCTGGAGAGGGAAAAGATACATTTATAAGTATTGAGGGTGTTATAGGATCTGATTATGATGATACTCTAAAAGGAAATGAGCAAAACAATGCCTTATATGGAGGAAAAGGTAATGATACATTAGATGGTAGAGCTGGGGATGATATCATCGATGGTGGAGAGGGTATAGACATTGTTGATTATGGTTTTGCACTCTCAGCAGTTAGTGTTGATTTGAGTATCAGTGAAGAGGCTCAAGATACAAAAGGTGGTGGATTTGATACATTAAAAAATATCGAAAATTTAAATGGTAGCTCCTTTTCTGATACACTTTATGGAAATGATAGTGTAAATACTATTGAAGGATTTGCTGGAGATGATACACTTCTTGGTGGAGGTGGAGATGATACGCTAAGAGGTGGTAGTGGCATAAATACAGTTGATTATATCAGAGCTTCTGGTAAAGTTGATGTATCATTGATAGATAATAAAGCAAATAATGATGGTTATGGATCTACTGATATACTTGAAGATATTCATAATGTTTTAGGATCAAATAATGATGATAAAATTGTTGGTAGTGATGAAGATAATATACTTCAAGGTAGAAATGGAAGTGATACAATCACTGGTGCAGGTGGAGATGACATAATTGATGGTGGTGGTGATGATGATACTATAATTGGTGGTAGTGGAAATGATATAATTGATGGTGGAGATGGATCTGATACAATTGATTATTCCGCTTTATCAAATAGTGTTGTAGTTGATTTAAGCTCCAATAGTGCTAATGGAGTTGATATAGATAGTGATAGTTTGAGTAATATAGAAAATGTTTTATCAACTTCAAAAGATGATATAGTTACTGGAGATAACAATAACAATAAACTTACCACACTTGCTGGAGATGACACGCTAGATGGTGGAGATGGAGATGATATAATTGACGGTGGTGATGGAGATGATACTCTAAGTGGAGGATTGGGTAATGATGCACTAATTGGAGGCGATGGAGAAGATATAGTTGATTTTAGCAGTGTTACAAATAGTATAAATGTTGATCTAAGCTCTG
>JALVDN010000326.1 GCA_027008965.1 Flavobacteriales bacterium
CACCACTGCCAACCGGCACATAAATGCAACCGATTTCCCTACTTATCACTTCATCAAACGGCGAAAGTATAGCAGGTATTGTGTTAAATCAGGCTAAATATTTTGGAGCTCTAACTGTGTTGATATCCTATATTTTCTAAGGGAGGATTACCAGAAAGCTTTGTAATTTCAATTTACATTCGAACCCTAGGGCTTTTGGCTTGCTACTCTTGCAGGACTCATTGAAATTCTTTCAATATAAAATATCTTTGATACTCAACTTCGCTAATGCTACAGTTGAAAAAGAGATTAATGAAACTGACCAAAAGGTCATCAAAAATATAGTACCATAAGTTATATCTGTATTTACAGCATAATACCAACTCCACAAACTTCCAAGTAGGGATAATACTGAAATAATTATTGCAAACCATATTCGATTTTTGAGCATCCAATACTTTGACCATTTTTTTAATGTTACTCTATTTTTTTTATCTTCTGGATTTAAAATTATGTCTCCAAACTTATAAGTAAAAATCACAGATGTTGTAGGGATTCCAAGTAATTTTAAATAGTCATTCCATTTCATTTCAGTATTAAATATATATGATGATACAAATTTAGCAATTTCAGGGAAAAGTATAAGAGTAGTAAATATTGTTATTCCTAATACAAATTCTGGAGAAATGAAAAAAAATCTTATAAAATCTAAAACTTTTTTCATCAATGTTCCAAATATCTTTCTTGATTAATCTTCAAAAGCTCTTCTTTTACAAGGTTGAAAAACTCCTCATTATCTGGCTCCTTGTCATACAAAAAACTCTTCTGATTATCTTTTGTTTTTATAATTATTTTTTCATTATTGCTTAAACCTTCAATCTTCGCTCTGCCGTAACCATCTGCCGCCATAAGAGTTGCAGCATCGGAAATACCATATTGTTGATTTTCTAACAAACTTATTCTCTCTTCTTCAGATTTATCTTTCATAGTTAAAACTGACTTCATGAAACTTACTAGCTTTGTTTTAAGTCCATCTGAGCGTTTCGACTTTTCACTAATAGACAGTTCTCCACTTTCTCTTTTTTCCATATAGTCTTTGAGTTCTTTCCAAACAGGTCCAAATAGAGGATTAGGTGGGACAACAGTTGCCGAGATACTATGAACAATATCTATAGTTGAAACACGTTCTATAAATGTACGTAAATCAACTATTGGTTCAATATTACATGAAACCATTAAATTATCATATTTTTCACAAATCAATTCACAAAAATATTTCTCAAACTGTTCTTTTGGTAGTGCATTCCATATATGAGGATAGGCAATCCCCATATGATCCAAAATAATAACAAATGGACTTGAAGATTCTTTTTTATGCTGTATTAGCATAGAAGACTCTTTGTGCTCATCCGGCTCAATAGTTTCAACCTCGCCTACAGGCATATATTTTACTAATTTTCCAAAAACATAATTATTTTTCTTATCATAATACATATTGGTAAAGGTATAACTATACTCTTTTTTTCTAATAATGACAGGATCCACAATAGCTTCAATCAACTCATCGGTTGTTAAAACTCCTCCTTTAGTAATACGTCCAAGATAATATCTATACTGTTTTGACATGTAATTGTCCTTTTCTATTAAAGCTTATCTGTATGATCGTCATTCATATATTTTGTAGTTTAGAGTATAGAAATTTATGATAATAATAACTTACTTATCTTACTAACACCCTCTTCATTAAATACTACACATAATCTACTATAAGATACCCAATAACTTGAGTGATCACATAATTTGTCTACAGTCCTTTTCTGAGATAATAAACAAAGAAAGAAAACGTACTCAACCAAATCAGGCTAAATACTCCGGTGTTGCCAGCTCTACTTTTTTGCCCTTTTGCTCTAGCACTACAACATCGATCTCATCACCCTCTTTGTAACGCTCTTGCAGATCGTTGATGCGTCCTTTGGCGATCTTGGAGATGTGCAGCAGGGCATCGTAGCCGTCG
>JALVDN010000327.1 GCA_027008965.1 Flavobacteriales bacterium
TGGATATTTGAATTTTAGGTTTCTTATTTGATAAATCAAGTTTGATTGATAAAAGGAGGCACAAAAAAGTAAAGCGAACACTTTGTGTTCGCCTTACCGGGTTTCAGCCATGAAAACCACTTGCCATGAAAACCGCTCCTTGCGGAGCCATTTATTTTAAAAACGTATATCCAATCCCATTAAGTAATACCTGCCGGCTTGTGGATAATAATAAGGATCGTCTCCCCACATGTATCCGTTAGCCGCGTATTTTATATTGAACAAATTCTTCACTTGAAGTTTGAGTATCAATTCTTTTGCAAAAATATGACTTTTAATAGTAAAAAGCAAATTGTTTATTGTGTAAGCAGGTAAAATAGATTCAGGAATATTACGATTATCCATGTATTGCTTACCAACATGTTTGATTTGCCATCCTATATGTATGTTTTTAGTAGGTTCGTATAAAATCATTGCATTTGCAATCATAGCCGGAGAAAAAGAAATGAAGGTATTTCCATAGTTTTGAAGTTGTCCGTTTGAATCAAAGGCTTGATAATTAAGATTACGATTATCACTCAGTGTGAAATTACCTGAGAATTGAAAGTTTTTATAGGTATAATTTACTTCATTTTCCCATCCGGCTCTATAGCTTTTGCCAACGTTTTCTCTAATCGGGTTTCCTACATTGTCTATTCTGCCTGTGTACACCAATTGATCTCTATAATGCATAAAATACAAAGTGGTTTTCCAAAACAGATTGTTTTTGTGATATTGATAACCACTTTCAAAGTCAATCAATTTTTCGGGTTTGGGTTTGGTGAAATTTTCTACATAATCCGTCCGGTTGGGTTCGCGGTGTGCTTGGGCTATGCTGAAGTAAGCGGAATGTGTTTGATTGGGTTTAAAAAATAACCCGATTTTTGGATTGACGAAGAAAAGTTTGTCGGATACCTGAACCATCTCATCGGGATCAAAGGTTTTATCCGGATTATAATTCACGTTATATTCTATGTTTTTTAGTTGTACATCGGTGTAGAGCGTAAATTTTTCGTTGAGTTTGTAATGATTTTTAATGAAGAAATTATAGGTGTTTTTTGTACCTGTGTTGTCATAATATTTGTGACGAATCTCGGAATTATCAGCAAAACGGGCCCAAATGACTTCACCGAAATGATCTCCTATATATTGATTGGCTGCCGCACCGAAAATCCATTTCATTCCGGGAGTTGAATAAATGGCATTAGCCACGATGCCATAAAAATCGTTGTCCAACCATTTTCTTCTGATCAGGTCGGTGGTGTCGATGGTTTGGCTTCCTATGGTGAGGGGTGTAAAACCGTATTTGGAGAAATCCTGATGTTGTTTGTATTGTTCGTAATAACCATAACCTTTGGTGTAGTGCAAAGCTATAGTGATTGACAAGGATGAACTCCAACGTGTGGAATAGTGCAATTGATAGTGTTTTTGGGTGTAATCATCCACTTCGTTATCATAGAAGCGAATGATATTCCAATTGTCATCATATATGGCTCCGGCATAATTGAAAGTGGGGTTGGATTCAAAAGTGGCTTTATCCACACCATACCATGCTTGGTATGTCTTTTCATGGCCTCCGAAAGTGATGAGTTTTAAAAGATGATTATTTTTTTTGTAAGTTCCGGATAAGTAATAGGAATCCATATCCGAAAATGCACGATCAATATAGCCGTCCGATTTTATTTTGGAGACCCGTCCCATGAATTCAAAACCCGAAGGGAGCAAACCCGTTGAAGCTTTGAAAGCAATTCTTCGTGTGTTGAAAGAGCCGATTCCGGAAGATATAAGTGCATAAGGTTCTTCGGAAAGATAATCGGTTTGAAGGTTGATATTGGCTCCGAATGCACCTGTTCCGTAGGTGGAAGTTCCCACGCCACGTTGCACTTCAATAGATGAAGTATTAGCTAAAAAGTCAGGGATATCCACCCAATAAACGCTTTGAGATTCGGCGTCATTCAGCGGGATGCCGTTTAAG
>JALVDN010000328.1 GCA_027008965.1 Flavobacteriales bacterium
AACGGCAAGGAACTGGAAAAGGATATGGGCATCAACCTGTATGACTACGGGGCGCGGTGGTATGATGCGGCGGTGGGGCGCTGGACGAGTGTGGATCCGCTGGCGGAGAAAATTCCTAGTTGGAGCCCTTACAATTATACTTTTAACAATCCGATACGTTTTATTGATTCAGATGGTGCCATGCCTGGTGATCCAGTTGGGCCGGGCTACTATACTACTACATCATACATGCGAGTAATGGGTTTTTTCCTTCGACATCCTGGAATTGCAAATAAGATTGGCGAAGTAAAACACCTTAGTTTGAATATTTCTACTGTTTCAACCAGGTTTGCAATTAACACTGGGCTTCCTGAAAATAGTGAAATGGAAGGTTCTCACGTTAACGCATTTAGTCATATGTTATGGCAAGCGTCTATAAGCTCTGAATTTGGTAATAGTATTGCAGTGCAAGTTGGGAATGCTCATGAAGCTAATCCATTTGTAGATATTAATAAACGAAATTTTAAAACGCTTTCGTCAGCGGATGAAACAATAGATCTCTTGAATAACCAAATTGGACGAAAAATTGGAGCTGCTAATCCCCATGCATCAAAAAAGGAGCTTGCTCTTAAAACATTAGATTACTTCAGGAATAATGGGGCTTGGATTGCTACACAGCAAAAAGATGGTAGCTATTCGATTTCTCAGACACGACTTACTATGCCTCAATATTTGAAAGCTTTTAAAGTATTAAACTCCTGTAATAATTATGGCTATACTCCATCTCAATGGATAGCAAGGCAGTCTGAATTAGAAGCATTGGATCAATCTGCACAGCGAGAAATTGATCATCTTGACCATCAAAGTCAGAAATGGTAATTAAGTAAAAAATAGAAAAATGCAAACTCGGTTTAATTTATTATCGTTCTTAGTATTTATTTTGCTATTAATAATTTCATCATGTAGGCGAATTAATAATGAGGGAAAAATAAATTTGACCAGAATTCAATTGCAATGTAGCAGAATGGAAAACTGTGAAATTGATTTAACCAAAGTTACTGACTTCGAATGGGATACCCTGTTTGTTTTTAATGCAATGGCAACACCAGAAGAAGTTAGAAGGGTTTCATGTGGTCGTGCAACATGGAAAGACTTGACAAGTCAATATTATTTCGTCCATAATGGAGTTGTGGTTTATGAAGAGCATTTTAGATACAATCCAGAAAGATCCAGAATAATAACCTTTGACCTCGGGAAAAATAACTTTGGTGTCTTTTTATCCACAGACAAATTTGTTATTACAAAACCATATCCAGAAAAGGAGCATTTTGTTTTGCGACAAAAGTAATTTTATTTGTGTTCCGCTGACACTACGCACTCGAATTAATAAAAGAAAAGTGTGTTTGGTAAGCCCTTCATGGCATAAACTGCATCTATTTGTGGACGTCTCACCGTATCCGTTTGACCAAGTACATCTTGCTGATTTAAGCGCCTCTTGACCTTTGCTGCAAACCAAATCAAAGTTAATGAGCATCCCGATTGGCCTTACCGGCAGCATGCGCATTGTCACCATAGAGCATGAAGTCCCTTTGCACTCGCGCTGGTATGCAAGCTAAGCGGTGTTACTCTTACGCAGCGCTGTTCTCCTTTTTATAAAAAAAACAAAAAAATCATTATCCTGGCTATCAATCGTCCATTTAGAAAGATGTTATGGTTGAAAACCGCTACCAATACAACGGCAAGGAACTGGAAAAGGACCTGGGTATAAACCTGTATGACTACGGGGCACGGTGGTATGATGCGGCGGTGGGGCGGTTTACCACCACCGATCCGCGCGCTACGGATTATGCCTTCCAGAGTCCTTATGCGTATGCGGTGGATAATCCGGTGGGATTGAGAGATATTTTGGGGATGGGGGTGACGGATGAGTATGATAAGGACGGGAAGAGGCTTTCTGGTTTGGGGGGGAACAAGATTAATTTTTACCATTTGGGAAATGGT
>JALVDN010000329.1 GCA_027008965.1 Flavobacteriales bacterium
CCTGCATTGTGAAATACATTTTGTATTTTTGAAAAAACTTGTGTTATGCGTGTTTTACCGGGTCTTTTAGGCATCTTTGTGTTTGTGGTCTCTTCTTGTGTAAACCCGCGGGTTTTGCATACGGAGAAGTATAAGGGACAGGATATTTTGGTGGGTGAAGGAAATTTCCGTGCACTCATGGCGGCGCCATATCAAAAATGGTTTGAGGAAAACCGGGCGGCTTATCAACCGGTGCAACCCGTGGTGGAGCAGTTGAAACCTTATTTGAAGGATGTGGAGATGGAGGTTTATATGGGAACTTGGTGTCCGGATAGTCGTGAGCATGTGCCGGTTTTTTATAAGGTGTTGCAAGCGGCGGGTTATGATCCGGACCGGGTGAAAGTCTTTTTCCTTCCGAGAGAGTATGGCTCGCATCCGCTTGTGAAAGGCAAGAATATTATCAGAGTTCCTACTTTTGTTTTTTATGAAAACGGCCGGGAGTTGGGGCGCATCATTGAATATCCCATGGAAAGCGTGGAAAAAGACATGCTGAAAATTTTAACGGTATCGGGCTACCGGCATGAATTGGAAAATCAAAACTGATTTATGATTATCTACAAACGTAAGGACGAAATAGAACGAATAAGACAAAGCGCGTTGTTGGTTTCCAAAACTTTGGGAATGATTGCAAGGGAACTTAAACCCGGCGTTACAGGGCTTTATTTGGACAAACTGGCGGAGGAATATATCCGTGATCATGGCGGTATTCCGGGTTTCAAGGGGTTGTATGATTTTCCCAATACGCTTTGCATCAGCCCGAATGCGCAGGTGGTGCACGGCATTCCTTCGGACAAACCTTTTGAAGAAGGCGATATTGTTTCGATTGATTGCGGTGTGTATATGAACGGTTTTTACGGCGACCATGCCTATACCTTTGAGGTGGGCGAAGTGGATGAAGAAGTGAAAAAATTATTGCGCGTCACTAAAGAAGCGCTCTATAAAGGAATTGACCAAATGCGCAAAGGAAAACGTTTGGGCGACATCAGCCATGCCATTCAAACCCATGCGGAGTCGCACGGTTATGGTGTGGTGAAAGAACTGGTGGGTCACGGACTGGGCAGAAAAATGCACGAAGACCCGCAAGTGCCTAATTACGGAAAACCGGGCAGAGGAAAAAAACTGAAAGACGGACTTGTTTTGGCCATTGAACCGATGATTAACATGGGCACCGAGAGGATCAACCAACTTGCTGACGGTTGGACCATTCTCACCGCCGACGGGAAACCTTCGGCGCATTTTGAACATGATGTGGCCCTGATAAACGGCAAGCCCGAAATTTTATCCACTTTTTACTACATTTATGACGCATTGGGCATGGAAAGTGATGAAGAAGATATGTTTAGAAATCAGCCGTTGGTGTTGGAAAATTATTGATGGAAAGGTTTTTTAAACTCATACTCAATATCATTCCCCGACCTTGGCTCATTCAAATAAGTGTTTGGGTGAGACCGGTGATTTCATGGTGGTTTCGTGGTAAAGGCTTGATGGATCCCATAGACGGGAAATCTTATAGAAAATTTTTGCCTTACGGTTATCAAAACATCCGCAAAAACGCTTTGTCGCCCGGGACATTATCGTTGGAACGGCACAGGGCTTTGTGGTTATTTTTGAAAAGAAAAACCGGTTTTTTTCAAGAAAAGGCCAAAGTGCTGCATCTTGCTCCGGAGCAAGCTTTTTATAAGCGATTTAAGAAAATGAGCAATCTGGAATATGTAACCGCCGACTTGGATTCTCCATTGGCAGATGTCAAAGCCGATATCACTTCCTTACCCTTTGAAGATAATACATTTGATGTGGTTTTTTGTAATCATGTGCTGGAACACATCCCCGATGACCGCAAAGCCATGAAAGAATTGTTCCGGGTGATGAAGCCCGGCGGTTACGGTGTTTTTCAAGTTCCACTGGACAGGAACCGGGAAAAAACATTTGAA
>JALVDN010000330.1 GCA_027008965.1 Flavobacteriales bacterium
TTCCGATTGATTTTTAGCTTTTCCAAAAAGGTTTTTTAAAGAATCTAGTATTCCCATGATTTTAAATTTTCTTTTAAACAAATATAATAATTCTCAAGCATTTACCCCTCCATTTCAAATAAAAAAACCGCTCCTGAAAAGGAACGGTTTGAAAACTTGCGGTGCGGACGGGACTCGAACCCGCGACCACCGGTGTGACAGACCGGTATTCTAACCAGCTGAACTACCGCACCTTGATGTCAATTCAATCTTAATTGCGAGTGCAAATATAAAAAATTTTTTAGTCATACAAACAACATTTTCAACAAAAAAGTTTCCGTTAGATTCAATGTTATTCTATAATTCGATACTCTACCTTATCCTCATTGATATAAATCAGCAGTTTCTCCATGATTTCAAAGCCTGCATCGGAGAGCATGGATGCATAACGTTGGATTTGACGCTTATGTTCAGTTCTTTCTTCCCCCGTTTTAAAATCAATAATGCTTAATTTTTTATCCGTATGAAAAACAAGCCGGTCGGGACGATAGGTTTCCAAATCTTGTTCTGTTTGTAACATCACCGGACGCTCTGTAATCACTTTCAAACCTTTTTTAAAATAGGAACGTATTTTCTCATTGGCAAGCATTTGCTTAATCAATAAGACGATTTTTTCTGCTGTTACTTCATCATTCTCATGACGGATAGTGCTTTCAACGCGGTGAACGTCCTCTTCATGATAAAGTCCCGAAAGATAGCGGTGAACCAATCGTCCGTAAGAAACCCGTTCTTTTTTCTTTTCGGACCAATATTCGGTTTTGTCTTGATTCACACGGATTAGTCCCGTTTGAAAAGGGCCGGGTTTAAAAATATCACCTGTCTCCCGCATTTGCACTTCGCGGCGTATTGCTCCCGTTTTATCAAGGGACTTCAAATCACCCGATTCCATGATGTTTTCATCCGTTTTTTTGAAGGTTTCAAAGTCCTCCGCCATACCTTTAATCAATTCAGGGAAAAGGTATTGATTTTTTTTGTTACTTGATTTCAAATGTGGCATATAAAACAAAGCCTGTGAAGCACGGGTAAAGGCCACATATTGCAAGTTGAGTTTTTCAAATCTTATTTTGGCAGTTTCTTCTTCATATTTTTGAATGGCCCGGTTTGCAAAATCATTGAATTTTAAAAAATTTCCGGTCAGTTCCCGGAGTTTGACAAATTTTTTCAAAGCTTGGAGTTGAATGGGAAGGAAAGGAATTTCTTCATTCTTCATTTCAAACCAAACGAATTTTTTTTCGTCTTTAGTTAATATATCTTTATTCTCAGGATATGCATATATCACTACCGGAAATTCCAAACCTTTGGATTTATGAACGGTCATCAGTTTGATACTGTCCTCCGAGTCTAATGAGGATACGGATTTTTTGGAGATATGTGTTTTCCATTTTTCCAAATACATCTCATCCGAAACCGTATCTTTCATGATGCGTGCCACCTCACTTAAAAAAGCCCGTAGATAAGCATTGCCTCCCGGTATGTGCATATTAAAATAATGTATCAAGGATACAAAGAAATCGTAAATGTTTTGTGTGATTATATTTTCATCGATTTTTTTTCCGCTTAATTTTTCAAGCACTTCCATAAAAGGAAGTATCTTGTTTTTATCCGGAATAAATTCTTTATAAAAAAGACTGTCAGGTTGAATGTTTTTCCATTCGGCATAGGCCGTGAGTAAGTCAAACAAAACCGCATGGGAAGGATGAAGCCTGTATTCAAAAAAGGCATTCAAGAATTTTAATTCGGGTGCATTTTCAAGCGATAAACTATCTGCACTTACTACAGAGTATCCTGCTTTAGTCAACACTTCTGAAATTTTTCTTCCTTCATCGTTTTTCCTGAATAAAATGCTTATGTCTCCGGGCTTGAAAGAAGTCGATTGTAGAATTTCACTAACCGAGTGTGCAATTCTTTCCAAATATTCTTCCTCCGTTTC
>JALVDN010000331.1 GCA_027008965.1 Flavobacteriales bacterium
CTTGTTCCAATTTGTATGTGACACGCGGACAATTGACACACCAAGTCCCTGTGAAATCTTCAATAAGAACATAGGTTTCACTTCTGGGATGTTCTACTTGAACTTGGATTTCATTTTGGCTTTCTTTGGTGATCCCTCCCAAATCCCATACAGCTTTAACCGTATATTGCCCCGGATTGTCAAATCTTAAGACAGCTGAATTAACCGGATTGCCATTGACTAAGAATTGTACGCCGTTTGTAATGTCATTTCCATCTTGATCAATGGCTTTAAATGGAATATCATAACCTGTAATGAGATGCGTTCCGTAAAGACTTTCTATTTGAAAATTTATTCCGGAAATATCCACTCCTTTTTCTTGTTTATTACAACCTGAAAGGAAGAAGGTTAAGCCTAAAATGATTATAAATTTCATCATTTTTAGTTATTTCTTATCCTGCAAAGCAAATACTTTTTTCATTAAATCCGTAGTGCGTTCTTGTACATCCGAGCGGATTTTTTTTTCTTCCACTTCTATTTTTTTAAAAACGCCTTCCAAAGCTTTCCGCGTAACATAGTCGTTGAGGTCGGGGTTGACCTTTTGTACAAAAGGAACTTTGTTATATCGTGAAATGATTTGATTCCAAATTTGGTCGGCTCCTACTTTTTTAAATGAATTTTGTACAACCGGGTAGAATTTTTGATAGAGTTTATCAGTGGTTGTTTTTTTGAGATATTCCGTGGCGGCATTGTCGCCTCCCATTAAAATGTTTTTAGCATCTTGAAAGGTCATTTGTTTGATGGCGTCCACAAAAATAGGTTTAGCTTCTTTCACGGCTTCTTCTGCGGCACGGTTGAGTTTTTTGATGCCTTCATCCGCCAAGCTACCCAATCCGATTTTTCGGAGGGTTTTATCCACTTGTTGAAGTTCTTCGGGCCAAAGAATGCGCACATCGGGTTGGTTGTAGAAACCACCAACCTTCATGAGTTTACTCACTTCTCTATCAATGCCTTGGTTCAAGGCTTGTTTCAATGCTTCGGCGATTTGTTCATTGCCCAATCCTTCGGATAGATTGTATTCTTTGGCGATTTGTTGCAATTCACCACAAGAAAAAAGAATTATGGTTACCAAAAGGAAAAAAATTTTTTTCATTAGATTGAATTTGGTTGTTCAATTTACAAAAAGACCACACAAGAAACAAGCAAAAACCCCGCCAATTTTGACGGGGCTTTTTAATAATATTTTTATTTGAATTAATTTTTTTCTTCTTCAGGATACCAAGTGGCTATAACTTTGGTTTGGGGATTTGAAATATATTTCTTTCCTGTTTTTTGAATATCCTTTGAAGTTATGGCTTCCACTTGTTTTTCAAAATCAAAAAGTCTATGCGGGTTTAAACCGTAATAATCCGTATCCGAAAGATATTCTACCCAGAATTCATTCTTCTTAAGGTTTTCCTTGAAATGTACTTTCAAGCTTTCTTTCACTTTATTTAAATCTTCTTCAGAGGGGCCGTTTTGGATAAGTTTGTTTAGTTCATCCAGAGCGAATTGGGTTAATTCTTTGGCATTTTCAGGTCCGCAAGGAAAGGCAATAGTGAATTCCCATTTTTCATGGGGATATTTTTTCATGCCGCCCCGGGCACCTACACCGTATACACCGCTTTTTTCTTCACGCAGTTTTTCAATAAGCTTATTGGTGAGAATCTTACCAAGCATTTCAAGTTTCAATTTATCCTCGGGGACGTATTTTGCGTCACCTTCCATGACAATTATCACCATACTTTTGGGTTCTTTCCCCGCTTTGAATTCAAAGTTATGTTCGCCTTTTAAGCTGTAATCGGGATGTTTTACAAAAGCATCCGGCGTTTTAGATTCGGGTAGTCCGCCGATGTAGGTTTCCACCAATGATTTTAATTGATTTTCATCAAAATTTCCCACTACATAAAAATGATAACCCGTGGCTCCGTCAAAAGCTTCTCTA
>JALVDN010000332.1 GCA_027008965.1 Flavobacteriales bacterium
CTATTGGCAAGAAGAAAGATATGTTGTTAGTACATAAAGATATTCTGTTGAAACTGAAGCAAATGAAGTATTTGCGGAAAAGGCAAGGAGAAGGTATAGATGTTATATTTAAGTATCTGAAAAAAAACTATTAATGAAGGATAAGGAGAAAGAATCTCAAGAGAAACGTGGACGAATCGGATACGATAGAGATTAGTTTTTTCAATTGAAACTTCTTAAGTTGAAAATAAAAAGAGTATTAAATCGTTAGTCTTTTATTAAGATTAGAAGTTATCTTTTAAATTTATTGAAGTATAGAAGTGGTGTAAGGGAAAGTAAAATTGGAGTAAAATATTGTTCAGATGTTTTTAAGTGTAGATCCGCTGGCGGAGAAGTATGCGGGGTGGAGTGCGTATCTTTATACCATGGATAATCCGGTGCGGTTGGTGGATGTGGATGGGAGGAAGGTGGAGTCACCGATTTTTGGGAAAGACGGTAAGTTTTTAGAAGTTGACTCTGACGGTTATTCCGAAGAGATTATTGTTATGGATGAATATATGTATAATATTTCTACTTATGGAGGATTAAAGGTTTTGGAGCATAAAAGATTAATGGAGCTGGTTTCACAAGGTGTTGCGTCAAAGCTAAATGATGCTGGTTTAAATGCAAGAGCTTTTTCTACTATATACACACATATTACCAAGCGCTTTAGTGATGAAATTGATTTTACTCGGCTTGATGGTGGAATAATAAATGTTGTTGATACTCCAATTGATGAATTTGGTAATATGGGAAATGAAAATGGTGAATCATATGGAAGATGGTTGAATTTGCCGATTAATGCACAGGCCGGGACTCGAATAAATGCCGATAATACAATTAACGTAACAACCCGGCTGCTCGCCGGCCAAGGTCAGTTTACTACTGTTGAATACGCTCAAAGTGTTCTTGCTATCCATGAATTTAAAGGCCATGGTCTAAACGGAATCCCAGAAGAGTTTCCTGCTCATAGTAAAGCCTATAAACTGGAATATGACCATAAGTCTACTTTTAATAAGCTCACACTATTTCAACAAGAATTTATAAAAAAGAACGCTGGCGTTAGATGATTGGGCGAGGATTAATTATGGGGCTTTTAGCCATTGTTTTTTTTGGGGAAGCGTGTGCTCGAAAAGACCAAAATGCTGATGTTTTTTGGGCCGAATCGAATGCTATTTGCGTACATTGGTCTGTGTTTGGAAAGGAAAATTTTGATACTAAGGCTATTCGAATTGTTTTGAAATCTAAAAGCGAAAAAAAACTAGAATTTACTAAGTTTTATTTTAGAACTACCGTTGCAGACTATTTAAAAACAAATGTTGTTCGAAAAAAGGTCTTCTATCTTGATAAAGCGCCAAAAATAAAGCAATATGGTGATTATTATTATGTTTCTTTGTCAATTCCTAGCCAAAAATTATATGCTTTCTTCCCTGAAGGAAACAACTATTATAATGATGATTGTTATCAGATTGAGCTTGCAAATATGATTGGTCAAGGTGTTGTTTTTTTTGTTAATAATGGTATTGAGGTTTCGGTGCCTAAGGCCCTGGACTATTCTTTTTATGTCGGTCTCAAATAGGTACTTCAATAAAAGCGCATACATACTTGATATTTACATGCCAATAGAGTTCAATGCAGTGTGTTTATCTATTATAATGTTTTTATATAGGACGATATATGATAAATGAGTAGTGTACCCATATGCTGCCACTGTCCGGGAATGTTACCAATACAACGGCAAGGAACTGGAAAAGGATATGGGCATCAACCTGTATGACTATGGGGCACGGTGGTATGATGCGGCGGTGGGGCGCTGGACGAGTGTGGATCCGCTGGCGGAGAAGTATGCGGGGTGGAGTGCGTATCATTATACCATGGATAATCCGGTATTGTTGGTAGATCCGGATGGGAGGGATGCAATATTGATTGT
>JALVDN010000333.1 GCA_027008965.1 Flavobacteriales bacterium
AAAAAAATCCCCACTGGCAGCGGGGATTTTTTATTTTAAAACGAAACTAATCAAAGATTCTTATAACAGAACCACCAATCATAGCAATTTTCCTTGCCTTTTCGGGCTTCCGCGTCTTGAATGCTGGAAGCGGGCGGAAGAATAACTTTGTCTTTTAAAATTTCGTTGTTAGGCCAATTTTCAGGTGCGGCCACATTATAGTTGTCCGACACTTGCAACGCTTTCACCGCGCGTAAAATTTCATCAATACTCCTTCCTATTTCTTTAGGATAATAAATCACTAAACGGATTTTTGATTCGGGGTCCATCACAAACACAGCACGAACCGTATTACTGCTTCCCGCACCCGGATGAATCATACCCAATGCTTTGGAAACACCTTCGGCACTATCGGCAATCACGGGGAAAGGAATTTTCACCCCCATTTTTTCATCTATCCATTCCACCCATTTGATATGCGAAAAAACTTGGTCAACAGACAATCCGATAAGTTCAACACCTAATTTGTAAAATTCATCGGCCCGCTTGGCAAAAGCAATAAATTCGGTTGTACAAACCGGTGTGAAATCGGCAGGATGACTGAATAATACCCACCATTTCCCTTTGTATTGATCGGGTAATTTCATTGGCCCGTGCGTGGTTTGCACGGAAATTTCAGGAAATTTATCTCCCAAAAGCGGCATTCTTGTTACTTCTTCCATAGTATTTTGTTTTTAAATTTTCAATACAAAGATACAACACTGTAGTTGCTATTTCCAAAACCTTATAATAAATATTTTTTATCCAATGTATAAGATACAACAATAATTGCAAATGAAAAAAATTAAACGTAATTTACTAATATTGAAAATCAATATCGTAAAATGAATCCAAAATTCAATTTATTACAAAAAATATTGTTTCTGGATATTGAAACGGTTCCACTGAAAGAAAATTTCAGTGAATTAAATGAAACCGAACGCCAACACTTTGAAAACAAAGTCAAATACAAAATCAATGACGAAACTTCAGCGGAAGATTTATATGAAAAAGCCGGAATATGGGCTGAATTCGGAAAGGTTATAGCCGTTTCTTTCGGGAAAATAGTAAAAGACGAAAAAGATAAATTGCAACTGCACATCCGCTCTTTCGGTGAGCACGATGAAAAAAAACTGCTTCTTCAAGTAAAAGATGTTTTAACCAAATTTTATGCGCAAACTCGTTCCGAAGGTATTTTATGTGCTCATAACGGTAAAGAGTTTGATTTTCCTTTTTTGGCGCGCAGAATGATTATTAATCGCATCCCCCTACCGGAAATATTGAAGGTTCACGGCAAAAAACCTTGGGAAACTTCGTTTTGTGACACATTGGAATTATGGAAATTCGGCGACTACAAACATTATACTTCTCTTGATCTTTTAACCCATATTTTACAAATTCCTTCGCCCAAAAAAGATATCAAGGGAAGTGATGTAGCCAGAATATATTATCAAGAGAAAGATTTGGAACGAATTAAAGATTATTGTTCTCGTGATGTGGCGGCATTGGCCAATGTTTGGCTCCGGCTCAATGAAATGGAAGCCCTGGAAGAAAATCAAATCGTCTATTCATGACAAAAAAGCTTAAAATACCCGTTTTTTTTCTTCTCTTTCTTACAGGTTTGGTGAATGCTCAAATTTCAAAACCCGTTAAAATTCCCTTTATCTATGAAAACAATACCATCATCATTCCCATCAAAATCAAAGAACAACAATTGAATTTTATTTATGATACGGGGATGAATTATACACTCATTGTGGATACGGCGGTGGTAAACTTGTTAAAATTACCTAAAACAAGAAGAATTTTCTTGGTGGGTTTAGGCGGAAAAACCAAAATCCCCGCTTTTCTCACACATAACATGGATTTCTCATTAAAAAATATAACATTCCGTCATCAACCGCTTATTTTTACTGAAAATGAAATT
>JALVDN010000334.1 GCA_027008965.1 Flavobacteriales bacterium
AAACGCAAGGTTTCGTCGCCGAAAACCACCGGATTTAATCCACCCGATTCGAAGGAACCAATCACCAGTCCTTCGTTATTTATCAACCGCCAATCGGTTTTGGTGGAACCTGCATCGCCTATTAATTTCATCAAAATGAAAATTTGCCGTAAAAATAAACAATATATTTATATTTGCTTTTTTAAGTATTAAATAATGACGGCAACAAATTGGGATGTTTTTTGGTATGCCATGCTAACAGCCGTGGCAACGGGATTGGGAGCCGTTCCTTTTGCTTTTATAAAAAAAATAACAAGGCGGGTGATGGGAATTTCAAATTCCATTGCCGCAGGATTGATGACCGGAGCATCCTTCGGTCTCCTCATTGAAGCCGTTGAATACAGTAAATCCAAAATGATTTGGGGATTGGTGTTGGGAATTGTGTTTATCGGTTTGATGGATCTTCTGTCCGATTTTTTTAAAAGACGCATCACCAACGGATCGGAAAAAACCATTTTAAAACTGCACGATACTTTCGGCAAGGATTTTTTCAAAAGCATGCTTTTGATTTTTATCATGACAGCCCATTCCGCCGCAGAAGGAATAGGGATAGGAACATCTTTCGGCGGAGAAATCAAATTCGGCATTCTAATGTCTCTAGCCATTGCCATTCACAACATCCCCGAAGGTTTGGCCATCAGTGCCGTATTGGTGAGCCAAGGCGTCAAATGGTGGAAAGCCGCTTTGTGGAGCATATTCACTTCCCTGCCCCAACCCCTTCTGGCCGTCCCCGCCTTCATGTTTGTCAGCGTTTTTAAACCTTATCTTCCCGTAGGTCTCGGTTTTGCCGCAGGCGCCATGTTGTGGCTCGTATTCTCCGAAATAGTCCCCGAATCCACCGAAAACATCAATCCTCAACAAGCCGCCACCATCATGATGATTTCTTTCATCCTCATCCTGATAATCCAATTTTTCTTGTAACTTTACGTTAAAACCCATATGGCATTATTCACCCAATGATTTTAAAAAACCACTTCCTGATTTTTTTCGTTTTCCTTGCTTGGACTTCATGGGCCCAACAAAAATTGGTGAAAGGGCGTGTTTTCAATGCCGAAACCAAACAACCGCTTGTAGGCACCAACATCATCAACATGGAACAATTTACCGGAACCATCACCGATGCCAACGGATTTTTTGCCATCCGGGCACAAGCCGGCGACACCCTTTATTTTTCATACCTTGGATTCAAATCCTACAAAATGCCTGTGGACTCCACCACCTTCGGGAAAATCATTCAAATCCACCTTCAAAAACAACCCATAGCCCTGCAAGAAGTTGTCATAAAAGGCCACGACCTGACCGGTATTCTCCCCGTGGATCTCACATTGCTCCCCGTGAAAACCCAACCCCGAATCAAGCTGGACTTTGCCCCCTATTTCGGCGACAAAAATCCCGATTTCCTCACCAAACTCAACGACGACTTACGCAAAATCATGGATCCCGTAGGCCTACTCTACAACCTCTTCAGTGCCCGCGGCAAAGACCTCCGCAAACTCTCCAAAATGAAAGAAGACGACCGGCTATATCGCATGCTCGCCGCCCGCTTTGACCGTCAAGTCATTGCCGACCTCTTGAACATTCCCGTGGAAGACGTATACCGTATCCTCCAACTCTGTGAATACGAAGAAAAATTCCTGCGCGAAGCAAGCGACATCCAAATTCTTGAAGCCCTCAAAGAATGCTACCAAAAACACCGCCTTCTGTTTGAACACAACCGGCAAAATTGATTTTTTCTTTATTGGGGCGCCTAGTGGCGTGCTCCACTTAAATCTTTTTCGCACCGCTCCGGTTTTTGCATAGCACATTTGCGGGGTCTCCCGGCATGCGCCGGCGAGCCTCCTCAATGTGGCAAAAACACGGGCGGCGCTTCAAAAGGATATCGTTTCGCCCGCCGGCGCGA
>JALVDN010000335.1 GCA_027008965.1 Flavobacteriales bacterium
CGGTTTGAGGATTCTGATAGGAGAAACTTACTTCTACGGGGAATTTTTCTTTTACTTCTTGCAGGTGTTTTTTAAAAAGCGGTTCTTTTTCGGGGCCAATGGTGAAATGAATTTTTCCATGGGTTAATTCGCCGGCTTCCACCAGATGTTCATCCATGGCGGTTCGCAGTTCATCAGCGTATTTGTGAAACCAAACCAATGCTTTGGGAATGTCACCGTAGCCCATTCCTTCATCGGATAAAAGGCTTTCCACCAGATATTTTTTTTGAAGATCTTCAGGGAGTGAATCAAAATCCGGGAAAAGTTCTTTGGTTTTGTTAATCCAAAGTTCATAGAATGCCAAAAGACGGAAGCGTGTGTGTTTGTTTTTACATTTTTCTAATTTCAAATCTTCGATGGCTTTTTGAAAACTTGCTTGCGGATTTTGTTGAAAATAATGATGAAGGAGATGACAATCCTTGAACATCCGGGTGGCCGCACCCGAAGCGGGAACAAATTTGGTCAGGTGATGATTTTTTTTGTTTTGCTCAAAAAATGAGAGGTATTCATTGATTTCTTCTTCTTTCAAACGGATAATTCCGTCTCCAGGTGTGGCAGGGCGGTCCAATAGGACATACAATTTTCCTTTTTTGAGATTTTCAATTTGGCGTAAAATTTCTGATGGTAAAATATTTTTTTGAAAGAGCAAGGCAATATCTTGCGGGGTAAAAATTTCCGGATGTCGGATAAGTGCTTCCAAATATGGAATGAGTTGTTTCCACCTTTTTTCTCCTTCTCCGCTTATTTTGATGTAGGGCAATTTGAAATCCCTAAGTCGTTTTTCAAAAATCTCCAAAAGTTGGCCGCGTTCAAGAGGTTTATCTCTCAAGGGGTCGGGTTCCCATGGGATATCGGGGGAAGTTAAAATATACAAGTCATGAACATTTTCCCCGGCCATTTTTTCCAGTTCGGCATCTTTTTTCCGGTGATAAATTTCTCCGTAGGTGGCCAATTGTAAAACATCCGTATCCAGAAAAAGTAAATCTTTGGCTTCCTTTTCTTTGTCTTTTTCTAAGCGGATTTGTCCTCGGGCTATTTCTTTTAATTCTTCCGGAGAAATTTCAAGAGGTGGTTGTGCTTGCTTGTTTTCCAAATGAAGACGCATGTATTCGGGAACCCAAGCCGTTTGAAAATGTTCAGCCAATTTCCGCGCAAGCGTTGTTTTTCCCGTGCTTTCGGGACCAAACAAAACTATTTTGTAAGGTTTTTGCTCGTTTGTAGTATTTTCCATCTTTTTTTCCATTCTTTCAATCCTTGGACCGCCAATATCAAAAATATGAAATATTGAATTCCCGTGAAACCGTAGCCTTTAATAAAATACAAAGGAACCGAAACAATGTTTACGGCGATCCAAAAATGCCAACTTTCTATTTTTTTCATGGCCATCAACCACATGGCGGCAAAGGCCGCACCCGTGGTAAAAGTGTCTAAATACGGTGTGATTTTTCTGATTTCGGCCAGCTTTCCCGTTTTCAAGTGTTCCCATACATATTTTATGCTTTCGGATAAACCTAATTCATTTGGCATTACTTGATAATATCTGTAAACGGCAATCACAAAGGCCGAAGTGAAAACGAAAATCAAAAAGGCAATAAAATAATCACGAGTTGAGGAATAGGAGATTTCACGCTGTTTGTGATTTTCGCCTGTGGGTTTGAGCCACATGTACCAGCCGTAAATACTCATCAATGTGTAGTAGATATTGATGATTAAATCGCCATACATTTGCCAGCGTGAGAGTAGGTAAACATATATGGATGTGCTAATGATTCCAACAGGATAAACCAGGATGTTTTCCTTTTTGGCATAATACACGCTCAAAATACCCAGAAATGCGGCTAAAAACTCAAGGAAAATAAAAATCCATTCCGTGTTCCTATAGGGATCAA
>JALVDN010000336.1 GCA_027008965.1 Flavobacteriales bacterium
CCCCGGCTATGATATTCGGGTGGATGATATTGCGGAACCTTTAAAAATAACTTACAAAGCCAATATAAAACAAGCAACTCAGGTGGATTGGGAAAAGGTATATTTAAGCTTATCTTCCACTAATCCTACTGTATCAAATGAAATACCTCATTTGATTCCATACCGTTTGGGCTATAATAACTCCATAACAACATATCGTGGTACATTTAATAAAGTGGCCGGGATAGTAGTCGATGCAGGAACGGGCGAACCACTTCCCGGAGTAAATGTTTTGATAAAAGGAACCAGTATAGGAACCGTAACCGATTTTGACGGACGTTATTCGTTAACGCTACCGGAAGGAAAAGAAAACACTTTAGTGTTTAGTTATGTAGGATACAACGATTTGGAAGTGCCAGCTATTAATCCGGTTATAAATGTAAAATTAGAAGCAGGAGAGCAATTGGAATCAGTTGTGATTGATATATCGGGGATAGAAGGCGATGGAGAAGGAGACCTTTTTGGAGGTTCAGGATATGTTAAGAAAAAACAACATAAAAAAACTAAAGATCCCTATGAATCTCCCCGTCCGATCCCTTTGGAACGCATAGATAAGCAAACGAGTATTCATTTTAAAATAAAAAGAGCATATACAATACTTTCCAATAATCTTCCAAAAATCATTCCTGTCATTCAATATGAAATTCCTGCCAAATATCAATATATTGCTGTTCCCAAGATTCAAGAAAATGCTTTTTTGATTGCTCAATTAACCGATTGGGAACAATATAATTTGCTTTCAGGTGAAGCTCAAGTTTTTATTGATGGAACCTCCGTAGGAAAAACACTATTGGATACAGGTTTAGCCAAAGATACACTTGAGGTGTCTCTTGGAATTGATAAAGGAATTCAAATTACACGCAAACTGGATAAAAAATACACCGGTCGTAAATTCTTGGGAACCAAGCGCACTGAAACCCGCAAATGGCACCTCATCATAAAAAACAATAAAAACCGTATGGTAAATGTCAAAATAATAGATCAAGTGCCTGTTTCGGACCGTTCGGATGTTGAAGTGGAGATTATAGAACTTTCAGGCGGAAAATTAAATCCGGAAACCGGAGAAGTGGTTTGGGAAATAACTTTGTCACCGGCTCAAAAACAAGATTTGATATTACATTATGAAGTTAAACTTCCCAAGTATAGTGCCTTGACAATTGAATGATTTATTTTTAATAATTGTTTTAGGTGGAAATGTTTAAGAAGAAAATTAAGGGTGAATTATCTTTATAATTACAAATGTAATTGGAATAGTTTGTTGGGGACATACATTTTCTAATCCTTCAACATTTTATTCAAATGATTCAAACTTGCCGACACATCAAAGTAGAGGCCTTCAATTCCATATTCATTATCAGCCAGTTTCAGATAGTCATAATGTTCAATCAATTGTTGTTCTCCGCCAAATTTAAAACCTAAAATGTTCAATAACACGTATTCATGAGAAACACAAATGACATAATAGGCGGTTTCCTTGGATAAACCATCGCCGGAACTTAAAATGGCCTCGATTAATGTATTGAATTGGGTTACTTTCTTTTTGAAATTATTTTGATCTCCCAATTGGTCATAGGCATAAATCTGATAATATATGGCACGCAAATCAAATGGTTTTTTATTCAATACGGAGTCGGCAAAGCGAACAATTTTTTTTAAGTCTCCGGGCGAGTGTTTTTCTTTTCTATACAGGTCGGTTACTGAGTCCAAGTAAGAATTACCACCGTATGGTGCATATTTCTTATGAAAAATAAATCCATAATATAAATGCCTTTTTTCTTTTATGGTCATTGTGGAATCTCCTTCCAGAAATTTTTGAAAGAGTTTGGGATAGTAAAAGGGGGATTTTTCTTTTTTGATCTCTTTTTTTATTTTTTTATAATCGGGTTTTGTAAGCTTTCGCTCTTGAGCAAACGCAAGGAATGTGAATAGAAAAAAGAGAAGGAAGGGTAAGTGTTTTATTTTCATTGGTTCTTAAATAAAAATGAGCTTTCAATTTATGAATTTTTCTGCAAATTACTTTCTCATTAGCGAAAAGATCGGAGCAATACGACCGCCGGAGCGATAGCGGAGGCGGTCCGGCTTGCGGAGTCCGTAGGGAGACAAAGGCGAGGTTTATGTTTTAGCATGAAGATAGACTTTGGCTCCCGGAGGTGCGAGGAGACGCCGAAGGCGGCTCAGACGCCTGCGCAGCAAGACAAGGCGGTGTTTGGAACTTGTACTGGCATTCGCTGAAGGCTTGCGAGCAAGCGAGGGAAAACAAGCGGGGCATTTGGGATGGATTTTGGAAGCGCAGGTTTCCCGAGCCCGGAGCCCAAACAAGCGATAGCGCAGGTTGGGCGACCTACGAAGCAAGACTTTTTTTGAAAAAAAGGCTTGCGAAGTGGCGGAGTGAAACGCCTGCAGGGCGGTTCACGGATCCCGCGTAAAAGACTGGAGGGCTTTGGAGCGGTCCAAAAAAAATGAGGAAGAAAAAGCTTATCTTTGCCGAAATTTTGAGTGTATGAAAGCCGGAATCGTAGGGTTGCCCAATGTGGGTAAGTCCACTGTTTTCAATTGTTTATCCAATGCCAAAGCGCAGTCGGCCAACTATCCTTTTTGCACCATTGAACCCAATGTGGGCATGGTGAATGTTCCGGATGAACGTTTGGATAAATTGGCGGCGTTGGTGAATCCGCAACGGGTGGTTCCGGCCACAGTGGAGATTGTGGATATTGCCGGATTGGTAAAAGGAGCCAGCAAAGGTGAGGGTTTGGGGAACAAATTTTTGGCCAATATCAGGGAAACGGATGCCATTTTGCATGTTTTGAGATGTTTTGAGGATGAAAACATATCGCACGTGATGGGTGACGTGAATCCGTTGCGCGACAAAGAAATCATTGAAATGGAGTTGCAATTGAAGGATTTGGAGACCTTGGAAAAGCGTTTGGATAAAGTACGACGTGCGGCTAAAACAGGCGATGCACAAGCCAAAGAAGAGGTCAAAGTATTGGAAGAGGTGAAGACAAAATTGGAGCAAGGGGTTTCGGTTCGACACATGGATTTGGATGAAGAAGTTTGGGAAAAATTTGTGAAGCCATTGCAATTGTTGACCGCCAAACCGGTTTTGTATGTTTGTAATGTAGACGAGGCTTCGCTACGAGAAGGTGGAAATGTTTATACCGAACAAGTGAAAGAAATGGCAGCACGTGAAGGTTCGGAGGTTTTAATATTGGATGCACGGACCGAGGCGGATATCATGGAATTGGAAACCTATGAAGAACGTCAAATGTTTTTGGAAGACTTGGGGATGGATGAGCCGGGTATTTCCAAATTAATACGCAAGGCTTATGCATTGTTGAATTTACAAACCTATTTTACGGCCGGCGAAAAAGAGGTTCGCGCATGGACTTTTACCAAAGGAATGAAAGCACCGCAAGCCGCGGGAATCATCCACTCCGACTTTGAAAAAGGTTTTATACGTGCGGAAGTGATTTCTTATGAAGATTTTGTGAAATACGGCTCCGAAGCCAAAGCCCGCGAAGCCGGAAAAATGCGTGTGGAAGGAAAGGATTATGTTGTTCAAGACGGCGATATTATGCACTTCCGCTTCAATGTTTAAGCATATTCCGGAGTGTTAAATGCTTGTTGAAACCGGCTGAAAACTTTTTTGTTTAGCACTGAAAAATTGCTTATATTTTTGTAATTTTATGAATTCCAACGAAGGGATATATGGGACAACAAGAGGTGTTGAAAACGGTCAGGGAAGTGCTCACCAAATACATGGAAGCACGTCAAATGCGCAAAACACATGAGCGCTATGCTTTGTTGGAATATGTTTATAACTATGACGGACATTTTGATGTGGATACATTCTACAAATATTTAAAGGAAAACGGTTGTAATGTGAGCCGGGCAACGGTTTACAACACCTTGGAAGTTTTTTTGGATGCGGGTTTGGTGCGTAAGCATCATTTTACTGACAAAACGGCTCATTATGAGAAGGCCTATTTCAATAAATCACATGATCATTTAATTATTTTGAATGAAGAGGGAGAAATTGATGAAATACTGGAGTTTTGTAATCCCAGAATAGAATCCATCAAATCGGATTTGGAAAAATTTATGAATGTCAAGATTGAAGACCATGATTTGTATTTGTATGCCAAAAAGAAAACTAAATGAGTGAAGAAGCCAAAAATATAAAGCCGATCAAAAATTTTAAAACTGCAAGGCAAGAAGATTTGTTACAACCCAAAATACCACCGCAAGCTCTGGATGTGGAAAAAGCGGTTTTGGGCGCTATGTTGATTGACAAAAGAGGGGTGAATGAAGCTATAGATATTTTATTTCCCGAAGTTTTCTATCTGCCCGAACACCAGCTGATATACCAGGCTATTTTCAGTTTGTTCCAAGACTTGCAACCCATTGACTTTCTGACCGTTAGTCAACGGTTGGAAAAAATGGGCAAACTCAAAGAGGCCGGCGGAGAATTCTATTTGGTGGAACTGGCCAAAAATGTGGCATCGGCGGCCAATATTGAATTTCATGCCCGGATTTTACTGGAAAAATATATCCGGCGGGAAATGATTGACATCGCCCGGAAAATGGAAGTAAACGCCTTTGATGAAACCCGGGATATTTTTGAGATACTGGATGAAGCCGAACAACAATTATTCAGCATCACGCAAGGCAGTTTGAAGCAAGCCGCCCAATCGGTGGATAAGATTTTGATGGATGTCAAAAATCAACTTGAAGAAATAGGGAAAGGTGATAAATTGCCCGGAATCCGTTCCGGATTTCCAAGTATTGATGAAATTACAGCCGGTTGGCAACGCGGAGATTTAATTATTCTGGCAGCACGTCCTTCTATGGGTAAAACGGCATTTGCATTGAATATGGCCCGGAATATTTCCATAGATTATAAGATTCCCGTAGCATTTTTCTCCCTGGAGATGACAGCCCAACAACTTGTGAAAAGAATTTTATCGGCCGAAACCCAAATTCCTGCCGAGAAATTCCGAACGGGAAACTTCACCGATGAAGAACTCAAGATTTTAAATCATAAAATTTCGGTCATCAGTAATAATCCTAACTTATATATCAATGACTCGTCCATGATGACCATATTTGATTTGCGCGCCCAAGCACGGCGGATGAAATCCAAGTACGGTATAGAAATTATTTTTATAGACTATTTGCAGTTGATGCATGCATCGGATAAAATGAAACCCGGTAACCGTGAGCAGGAAATATCCACCATTTCAAGAAACCTGAAAGCATTGGCCAAAGAATTGGACATTCCCATCATTGCACTTTCACAACTTTCCCGTAAGGTGGAAGAGAGAAATGCACGTGATCAGCATAAACGCCCCATGTTGTCCGACTTGCGTGAATCAGGGGCCATTGAGCAGGATGCGGATATTGTTTCGTTTATTTATCGACCTGAGTATTACGGACTTATGGAATGGGATGATGATGACGAAGCATCGCCCACACACAATGAAGCCGAGTTTATCATTGCCAAGCACCGGAACGGGAAAACCGCCCGGATAAGATTAAAATTCTATAACGAAATCGGATTGTTTGCCGAATTGGATCATCATTTACCGCTCACCAAAGAAGAAAAATCCGTGTTTGAGTCTAAAATCAACCGGATGCCGGATATTGATCCAAAAGATGCATTCGGAAAAGAAAGTGAAGATGATTTTCCGTTTTAATAAATTTGTTTTCAGTTTTATATTGGTTATGTCCGCTTTTGTGTTGCGGGCATCCTTTATTTTTATTCCTATGGACGAAACCCAGCGAGAGCATTTGAAGGCTTACGGAGTGGTGTACAAGGCCTTGGAAAAAGGATTGAAAGTAAAATGGTTGTTGAATTATAGAGGTGGTTCATTTTTAATTCCTTACGAAGAAGAAATCAAGAAAACATGTGTTGTCCGGAATGTCACTTTTGAAGAAATTACAGACAACCAAGCTTTTGAAATTTTAAAAAAAGTAGAGAGTCCGGCGGTGAACATGCATGCCGTCACGTTAGAGAAAGCACCTAAAATAGCCGTGTATTCCCCCAAAGATAAAATGCCTTGGGACGATGCGGTGACTTTGGCTTTGACTTATGCAGAAATACCTTATGATGTGGTGTATGATAAAGAAGTGTTGGCAGGTAAACTTTTGGAATACGATTGGCTCCATCTTCACCACGAAGATTTCACCGGACAATACGGACGTTTTTACGGTGCCTACCGCACGGCACCCTGGTATGTGGAACGCAAGATGCGATTGGAAAACTTAGCCCGTGAGCTAGGTTTTGATAAAGTTTCCAAATTGAAATTGGCGGTGGCTAAAAAAATCAGGGACTATGTGACCGGAGGCGGTTTTCTGTTTGCCATGTGTTCGGCTACCGATACCATGGACATAGCCTTGTCTGCCGAAGATACGGACATTTGTGAAAGCATGTATGACGGCGACCCTTCCGAGCCGGGATATCAGGATAAATTGGATTTCAGCAACACCTTTGCCTTTGAAAATTTTGTTTTGGAACCCGACCCTTTGGCCTACGAGTTTTCAAATATTGATACAACCAATAGTCGTAACGTCCCCGAAGAAAACGATTATTTCGAACTCAAAGAATTCTCCGCCAAATACGATCCTGTTCCCACCATGCTCACTCAAAATCATACGGTGCTTATCAAAGGTTTTTTCGGACAAACAACAGCATTTAATCCCGCCACTATCAAGAAAAATGTTTTGATTTTGGCCACCACACCATGGAACGGCGAAGCCAAATATATTCACGGAAAAAAAGGAAAAGGAATGTTTACATTCTATGGAGGTCATGACCCGGAAGATTACAAACATAAAGTGGGTGACCCTAAAACCGAACTTAAACTCTATCCGCATTCGCCGGGATACCGTCTTATTTTGAATAATGTTCTGTTTCCTTCTGCCGAGAAGAAAAAAAAGAAAACCTGATGCTCAAAGAACTTTACATATCCAATTTGGCATTGATTAAGAAAATGCACGTAACATTCGGACCCGGAATGAATGTCATTACAGGCGAAACGGGTGCCGGTAAATCCATCATGATGAACGGGCTGTCTTTAGTATTGGGTAAGCGGGCGGATATGAGCTTAAGCAGAAATAAAGATGAAAAATTAGTGGTGGAAGCCACGTTTGACATCCGTAACCTGAATCTTAAGCCCGTTTTTGACTCTAATGATGTGGACTATGATGATGAAACGGTCATCAGACGTGAGATTCTACCGTCCGGAAAATCCAGGGCATTTGTCAATGATATGCCGGTGCGTTTGGATTTTCTTCAAACTTTGGGTCCCGCATTGGTGGATATTCATTCTCAACATCAAACCTTGTTGTTGAAAAAAACTTCTTTCAGATATGATTTGTTGGACACTTATTCCGGAATTTTGGAAAAAAGACAGGAATACAAAAATAAACTGAGCGCCTACAAGAAAAATCAAGCCGTTTTGGAAGAAATGATGCAAGCGCTTGAAAATTTGAAGCATACTGCCGAGTTCAGAACATATCAGTTACAAGAATTGCGTATGCTTGATTGGGACACGAATTGGGAAGAAGCCGAGCAAAAATTGAAAATGTGGGATAAACGCGAACAAACCATTGAAAAACTTTCCGAAATCTTGTTTTTGGCAGAAGATGAACAAATGGGTGTAACCGGAAATTTGAGAAAAATTTTAATAGCCCTTTCTGAATTGAGTGCTTTTGACAGCCGGTTTGATCCTTTCCGTGAATCCATGG
>JALVDN010000337.1 GCA_027008965.1 Flavobacteriales bacterium
CAAGTTGTGTGAGGAGTCCTTCACTCGGTATATGCATGCACTCTCCTGTTATCACTTTTTCATATGATACAAAATTCTCTTTGAAAGATCGCTAAGTTTGGGTATAATAACGCTGCTGCTACGCGGACGTGGCGGAATTGGTAGACGCGCCAGATTCAGGATCTGGTGGGAGCGATCCCGTGGAGGTTCGAGTCCTCTCGTCCGCACCACAAATTTCTTCCAGCGTTACTCCTACAAATCACTACTTTTCACTCTATGTCACAAACTATTAGGATGAAATAAGATGTTATTTTATATTTTCACATGGAAGCAGATTTTTGCATTTTTGCAGTAAATTCAGACATAGAGGATTGGATTTTGAAGAAAGTGGCTCCGGATGCAGGATTCGAACCTGCGACCAACCGGTTAACAGCCGGTTGCTCTACCGCTGAGCTAATCCGGAATCGGGAAGGTAGGGTAGGTTGCCTTCAAATTGTGAGTAGAATTATAGAGCATTTTGCATAAGATGTCAAGATTATCCTTGCAAAAATGCCACATAGAGGAGAGCCGGGTAGAGCACCACATTCAGATAGGCCATCCACTTTTGGATGGGGGTCTCCAAGGGCAGCGGCAGCACTTCTGCAAGACGGCGCTGCTGCATCTTTTGGGCGATAACGAGCTTGAAAGATATATCTAAAAATTTGAAAAAGAGAATAGAAAGAAACCAAAAATTGGATAGATCGTATTTGATGCCGAGATAGAGTACGTAGATGAAGCTAGGATGCGAGAGGATGAGATAAAAGACGCTGCGCTCGTAGCGTGAATAGATATTGTGCAGCATACCACCAAGGGTCGGAGCACTTTGCCAGCTAGATTCATACAGTTCAAAAAACGCTAAGAGCAAAACATATATAATAAGTGCATCCATACGGCGTCCTTGAAAGGTTTGGCGTGATTATACTCAATAGTGGTGGAACCTTTAATAAAAGATACGATCCGATATGCGGCAAACTGGTGGTGCCAAAGGATAACAAAGCGATCGAAGAGATATTAGATAGCATCAATTTGCCGCTGCCGGTGCGAGGAGTCATCTACAAAGATAGCCTCGATATGAATGATGCGGATAGAGATGAGCTGGTGCGAGCGATCGAAGAGACGAGCGCAAAAAGAATCGTAATCGTGCACGGCACCGACACGATGGATGTAAGCGCAGCGTACGTAGCCAAGCATATCAAGAATCGCTGCATCGTCTTTACTGGAGCGATGGTACCATACAGCATAGATAAGTCCGAAGCGAGTGCCAATTTAATGCTGGCTATCGCAAAAGCGCTCCATTTTCCAAGTGAAGGCGTCTACATCGCGATGCACGGTATCGTGGAAGAACATACGAAAATACATAAAGATCGTAAGAGAGGTGTTTTTTGTCGAAGGTAAAGTGCGACCACTGCCATTTGGAGTTTGACGAAGAGGTGATGATCAAAGATGGTGAGCACTACTTTTGCTGCAAAGGGTGCCAAGGGGTCTATCATCTGCTTAAATCCGAAGGGCTCGATAGTTTCTACGATAAATTAGGCGATACGAAGCTTACACCTGCGCAGCAGAGCTTAGAGGATCTCGAGAAGTTCGATCTGGAGGGCTTTACCAAGCGCTATGTGAAGGTGCGCGAAGATGGGCTGCATGAGATCCATCTCATCATCGAAGGGATCCACTGCGCAGCCTGCGTGTGGCTCAATGAAAAGGTGCTCCACAAACTCCCCGGCGTCATAGAAGCTTCTATCAACTACACAAACAACAAAGCCAAAGTGGTGTGGGATCCGAGCATGGTGAAGCTCTCGAAAATCATCGAGACGATTCGCTCCATCGGCTACAACGCATATCCTTACGATCCTTCGCTTCAAGAGGAGCGCGCCGTAAAGCAGCGCCGCGACTACTACGCGCGCATCCTTGT
>JALVDN010000338.1 GCA_027008965.1 Flavobacteriales bacterium
TTGCTCGGGCATTACACTGAAATAGGCAATTTTGAGGGTGGTGAGGTTGTGGAAAAAGTGAGAACCGTAGGATGCATCGAGCGGGAAGCCTTCCAAGCTGGTTTCCACAATAACTTTGGCATAGGAGATTTGTCCCCAGTTGACGGGAATGCCTATGAAACGGTCGCGGGTGCCCCAACGTCCGGGTCCGATGAGGATGTAGTGCTTGCCGGCTCGAAGGAATTTTTCGTTTAATTTTCCGATTTGTTCGGCTATTTCGGGGGTGCGTGTGTTATCAAAGGCGTCGTTTTTAACATAAACTACGTCGGTGATATTTTTGATGATGCCGTTGCCCATGCTTTTTTCGGCGTAGATGAGCATGTCTTCTTTGGGAATTTTTTCCAGGCGTGAAATGGCGTTTTCCACCGGCACAATAAGCGGTTTAACTTGAAGGATGTAGAAAATGGGCTCACCATTATCTTCGGGAGTAAGGTCTACGGCAAATTCAATTTCCACGGGGGTGTCAAACGAATCGCGGAGACTTTTGAGTATCACCCGCAGGGCTTCGGCCAGAGGAATGTATTCGTTTTGAAGTATGTCGGCAAAATTCAATACTACTGCGCCGCCTTCCTGTACACCGGGATAGAGCATATCATTATTATAGTCATAGGTGGACGCCAAGTGATTGAGTGTATGATGTTTGAGGGCGTTATAAACATCCACTTTTCGAATGGTTACGTGGGGGCCTTCAATCAGGTTAATGTCTTTTTTATTCAAGTCCAAGGCGTAGAAATAGGTTTGGGTGTATTTGAGTTGATCTTGAACGGAAAGAACTTGCACTTTGGGGTATTTGGGTGAAAAGCGGAAGGCTACTTCACCTTCCACCACGTATGAACCCAATCCGAGTGCAATCACGGCAAAGCCGTCTTCGGGACGCATATCCGAAAAAGGATAGAAATTATAGGATTGTGCCACGCCGCTAATGTGAGGATAATATAAGCCGTCATGTTCGTGGCCCACCAATTCTTGGATGACAATGGCCATTTTTTCTTCGCCGAGTTTTTTGTTGATGGATTTGGAAAAGTTGAGCGATTTTTCAAAAAACACGGAGGCATATACCAATTTTACGGCATCAATGAGTTGTTGAAAACGTTCTCGGAAATCAGGGGAATTGTTGGGCAAAAGGTAGGTGTCAAAAATGCCGGCAAAGGGTTGGTCCAAACTGTCTTCGAACATTCCGGAGGAGCGAACAGCAAGAGGTTTCCTAAAACATTGAAGCAATAGCCAAAGTTTTTCTTTTACTTCATGTGAGAGTTTGGCATCCAAAAAGCGTTTTCTGATTTCTTGGTCGGTGAGGTTTTCGTACTTAATATCGGCGAGATTGTTTTTTTTGATGAATTGTTCGAATTCGGAAGTTCCGATGATGGCTGTTCGCGGAATTTTGATGCGTAATCCGGAAACGGCACGTGATAAATCGGTTTTGTAGAGAAGTGAATTGACAAAAGCCAATCCACGTCCTTTTCCGCCGAAAGCACCGGGCGCCAATAGTAAGATATTGGCTTCGTTGTCACATTGTTTTTTGTCTATGGGAATGACCTTTCCTTCGGGTTTTTCATCCCGGTAGAGATAGAGCATATCCAGGATGTATTTTCGAATGTCTTCGGCGTGCGTAAAATCATCGGTTGTTTTTTTCTTGAGTAGAGAAGCCAATTGAATTTCGGATCGGGCCATCAGCCAGCGGGAAAAATCGTGGCGCGAAGCATGGTAGAGAATGGTGTCTTGCGGAACGCTTTTGAGAATTTTTTCAAATTCGTCCAAATTGGTGGCCCGTGCCAGCTCGTTTCCTTGTGTGTCACGGAATACAAAATCTCCAAAACCCAGCTTTTCAATGATTTCACGGGTTAGTTTTTCATATAAATATTCATCGTTTTTATTGATG
>JALVDN010000339.1 GCA_027008965.1 Flavobacteriales bacterium
GGAACTTTTCGCTGGGGCGTGACTACCATCCGGGCCTATTTGCCTTATGATTTGAATCCTTATTTTCAAGAGGATTTGACTTTGGTGGATTGGCTTAGACAATATGCCAAAACGCAAGAAGACCGGGAAGAAGTGAACTTGCGCGGATTTTTGGGCAAAATGTTATTTAGCGGTGAGGAAGCATTGAAATCGGTAAAGGTTTTGTCGGGAGGTGAAAGGATTAGAGCCATGTTGTCGAGAATGATGTTGCAACGTGCCAATGTGTTGATGTTGGATGAACCCACCAACCACCTGGATTTGGAAAGTATTCAAGCCTTGAACAATGCTTTGAAACGCTACAAAGGAACGGTGATTTTCACCACACGCGACCACGAATTTGCACAAACAGTGGCTAATAGAATCATTGAAATTACGCCGGGCGGAACGATTGACCGTTTGATGACGTTTGATGAATATATGAGCGACCCCAAAGTGAAAGAATTGCGTGAAAAATATTATGGAGTCCATGCATGATAAATTGACAGCATTAAGTCCGGATTTGTTTAGCCTGTTTACCGAAACCGAAGTGCGCTACAGGGATTTGGATACGTTCAAGCATGTGAACAATTCGGTATATCCTTCCTACATGGAATTCGGGCGGTTGAAATATATGCACCGGTTTTTGGAGGGGATGATTGATTGGAAGGAAAAAGGTTTTATTTTGGGGACCAATCATATTGTTTACAAACATCCTTTGTTTTTATTTGACAAGGTGAGGATTTTTACGGGTGTGGGGAAAATAGGCAATCGTTCGGTGACTTTTGTAAATTTGTTGACCAACGGAGAAGGAAAACATGTGGCGTATGCCTATTCGGTTTTGGTGAGTTATAATTTTGAGAAAGAAAAAAGCATCCCCGTTCCGGAAGAATGGAGAGAGGTTTTTGAAAAAACTGACGGAAAACTTTTGGAGTTTTTTGAAAACGAAATATTGCGCTAGGGATAGAAGCGGTATGTTTGCGTGGCGGCGACTATGTTTTATGTTTTTGAGGAGGCTCGCCGGCGAAGGCCGGGAGACCCCGCAGAAAACTTTAATAAAACAAGGAGCCGCAAGCAAACATTTAAGCGGATAGCCCGGTAAGCGCCCAAAAAAAATTAAGAAAAAAACATAATCCGAAGTTATGAGTGAAGAAAAAAAATCGTTGAATTTTATCGAGCAAATTATTGAGGATGATTTGGCGGCGGGTTTTCCGAAGGAAAAATTGCGTTTCAGGTTTCCGCCGGAGCCTAACGGCTATTTACATATCGGGCATGCCAAGTCGATTTGTTTGAATTTCGGGCTGGGAGAGAAGTATAACGCACCGGTGAATTTGCGTTTTGACGACACGAACCCGGACAAGGAAGATCCGGAGTTTGTTGAAGCCATCAAGAAGGATATTCAATGGCTTGGTTTTCAATGGGATAAGGAATTATATGCTTCGGATTATTTTGAGCAGTTATATGCTTGGGCCGAAAAATTGATACGTGAGGGAAAAGCTTATGTGGATGATCAACCGCAAGAGGTCATCATAGAACAAAGAAAATCACCGACGGAGCCCGGTATTGAAAGTCCCTACAGAAACCGGAGTGTGGAAGAAAATTTGGATTTGTTCAGGCGTATGCGTGCAGGTGAATTTGAGGAAGGAAGCCGGGTGTTGCGTGCCAAAATAGACATGAATTCGCCCAATATGCACATGCGCGACCCGATTATGTATCGCATCAAAAAAACCGCACATCACCGGACGGGTGACAAGTGGAAAATTTATCCCACTTATGATTGGACGCACGGGCAGTCGGATTATATTGAGCAGGTTTCGCACTCGCTCTGCACGCTGGAATTTTTGCCGCACCGTGAATTATATGATTGGTTTTTAGATCAGATTTATGAAGACGGTAAGGTGCGGCCGAAACAAAGGGAGTTTGCCCGGTTGAATCTTTCCTACACCGTGATGAGTAAGCGTAAGCTGGCCGAACTGGTGGAAGGAGGTTATGTGAACGGTTGGGACGATCCGCGTATGCCTACACTATCGGGCTTGCGAAGACGAGGTTATACCCCCGAATCCATCCGGGATTTTTCGGATAGAGTTGGTGTGGCTAAACGCGATAATTTGATTGATTTATCCTTGCTGGAATTTTCCATCCGCGATCATTTGAACAAAATAGCGCCAAGGCGGATGGCCGTATTAAATCCGGTGAAACTTATCATTGACAACTATCCCGAAGGGAAAACCGAATGGTTGCAAGCCGAAAACAATCCGGAAGACCCGGAAGCGGGTTATCGTGAAATTCCTTTCGGGCGGGAATTATATATTGAACGGGAAGACTTCAAAGAACAAGCCAACAGGAAATTTTTCCGTTTGACTATAGGCAAAGAAGTAAGACTCAAAAACGCCTACATTATCAAAGGGGAATATGTGGTGAAAGATGAAGAAGGAAATATCAAGGAGATTCATGTGACCTACGACCCGTTGAGTAAAAGCGGAAGCGGAACGCCCGAAAGCAAGCGAAAAGTGAAAGGCACCTTGCATTGGGTATCGTCCGCACATGCCAAGGAAGCGGAGGTGCGTTTATATGACCGATTGTTTACGGTGGAGCAACCCGATGCGGTGGAAGGCGAAGATTTTAAAAATTTTCTTAATCCCGATTCGTTGAAAGTTATCAACGCCCAGATAGAACCTTCATTAGCTGAAGCCAAGCCCGGAGAACGTTTTCAGTTTCAACGCTTGGGTTATTTTGTTGCCGACCCGGACAGTCGGCCCGGGAAACCTGTTTTCAACCGTACCGTCACATTGAAGGATACTTGGGCCAAAATTCAAAAGAAAAACCAAGGTTGATTCTTCCGGACCAAGCCGAAGATAAAGTTTCATTTTTAAAATTTGTTTTATCCGTAAACTTATGATAATTTTGAGTTTTAAGTAGGCGCATGAAACAAATTTTGATTGCCGGCACGGTGGCTTTTGACGAGGTCACCACTCCCTTCGGGCATTCGGGGAAAATGCTTGGCGGTTCGGCTACCTATCTATCATTTGCTTCGGCATTTTTTGACAATCATATCGGAATTGTTTCCATTGTAGGAAATGATTTTCCGGAAGATTTTATTAAAAAATTCACAGGCAGGAATATTGACATAACCGGTCTATTCCAATCCGAAGAACACAAAACTTTTTATTGGAAGGGATATTATTATGAAAATATGAACAAGCGGGATACACTTGTGACTGAAGTAAATGCATTAGCCTATTTTAACCCGGTCATCCCTGAAAACTTCAACGCTCCCGATATTTTGGTTTTGGGCAATTTACACCCGGGCATTCAAGCGCAAATTATCAATCAATTAAAAAACCAGCCGGAATTAATTGTTTTGGATACGATGAATTTTTGGATGGATCATGCTTGGGATGATTTAATCAAGGTGATTTCACGCGTGGATTTGATTATGATCAATGAAGAAGAAGCCCGGCAATTGTCACATGAATTCTCACTTCCCAAAGCCGCCCGGGCCATTATGAATATGGGGCCCAAATATGTTATCATCAAACAAGGCGAATATGGTTCCATGCTCTTTCATCCCGGCGGTGTTTTCTCGGCACCGGCTTTGCCGTTGGAAGTTGTAAAAGATCCGACGGGTGCGGGAGATACTTTTGCAGGAGGTTTTGCAGGGCATTTGAGTTATTATGATCAAATCGATGTGGAAGCTTTGAAAAATGCTATGATTTACGGTGCCAATTTGGCATCATTTACGGTTCAGGATTTCGGGACAAACGCTTTGGAAAATATTACAAAAAAAGAAATCCAAGAGCGTTTGAATCATTTTGTGGAGATGACCAAATTCTCGCTTCAAATGAAGAAACATGAAGTCTAAGCTATTGCTCTTATATACGGGTGGGACGATAGGGATGCACAAAAATTCATCCGGAGAACTTATTCCTTTTGATTTTAATGATTTGCTCCGTCATATTCCGGAATTGGAATTATTGCCATATGAAATTGATCATACAGCTTTTGAAAAACCTGTTGATTCATCCGATATCACTCCCGGGCACTGGGTGGAAATGGCACAAACCATTTATGAGCATTATGAAGATTATGACGGTTTTGTAGTACTCCACGGAACCGACACCATGGCCTACTCCGCTTCGGCTTTGAGTTTTATGCTTGAAAATTTGAATAAACCCGTGGTTTTTACCGGTTCGCAATTACCCATAGGAGATTTGCGCACCGATGCCAAAGAAAATATTATTACTTCGTTGGAGATAGCAGGGTCTTATGAAAACGGTATTCCGCTTGTGCCGGAAGTGAGTTTATATTTTGAATATAAATTGATGCGGGGCAATCGCACGGTAAAGATAAGTTCGGAACACTTCAATGCCTTTGCTTCACCGAATTATCCCGTATTATGTGAAGCGGGGGTGGAATTGGAATTTTATAAAGAAAGAATTTTACCTTACAAAAAAGACTTGTTCAGAATTTTTACGGATATGGATAACCGGGTGGTCATTTTGAAACTTTTCCCGGGTATTTCACGGGACTATGTCCAAGCCGTTTTACAAATTCCGGATTTAAAAGCCGTTGTATTGGAATCTTTCGGGAGTGGAAATGCCCCAAGATTGAAATGGCTCGTTGAAGAATTGGAAAAAGCCATTAGCTCCGGTATCAAAATAGTCAACATCACACAATGTTTAGAAGGAAGTGTTGCTCCGGAACGCTACGAAACTGGAAAACATCTGAAAGAAATCGGTGTTATCAGTGGAGGAGATATGACTACCGAGGCGTCAGTGGCTAAAATATCTTACCTCCTGGGGAAAGGAGTTTCAGATAAAACCTTCAGGCGGGTGATGGGGCAGTCATTGCGTGGAGAAATTACCGAATAGCATAGGCAACGGCGATATAATAACGCTCTCTTTTTAAGAAAAACAAATTGAATGTTCGGTTTTTAATTTGACCCTTAGCGGTTTTTAAATCGGACGAAATGTGTTTGATGATTATATCTTGTTTCAAACTTATCCCTTTTTTGCCCAAGGCTTTATACAATGCTTCCTTGGCGGTCCAAAGGAAGTGGAGTTGTTCTTGCAAGTCCATGTCCGGATGAAAAAAATCTTCTTCATTGATGAATTTAGGTTGTACCTGTAGAATTTTAGGTGAAAAAAGTTGAATATCCACGCCCACAGGATGGTTTGAAACAACCAAAGCCACTTTTTCTCCCGAATGGGAAATAGAAATATACCTGCCGTCCGTTAAAAAAGGTTTTCCCGCTTTATCTTTTACTATCAAATCTTTTAAGCTAAGCGTTTTCAATAAATCCGCTTTCAGTTTTTGTTGCAATTGTTTTATTTTCAGCCTGCCGGCAAGGGATTCAGATGAGAGCGTTCCACCCGGAAATGCTTGGGTTATGTATAAAACGGTTTGTCCCGGTAGAGAATAAGATTCTATAATTTGTTTTTGCTTTTCAACCATTTGACCATTGCTATGCCGATAAACGTTCCGGCCAAAGCCCCCAAACTCATGGAAACCGCTTCATTCAAGCCGATGGATTTAAAAAAATATAAAACCCAGATGACGAGTAAGATGAAGAAAAAATACCGGAAATATGTGTTGTTTGTTTTCATATACGCAAGATAGAAAAAAAGAAAACACCTGCCACAAAATACGAATGGCAGGTGTTTTTTTATATAAAGGACCCGGAGCGATTAAGGTTTGAATACAACAAAGTTGAAACCACCGTCTATAGGGTTTCCTGATAAATCTCTGATATATACAGTAAAATATCCATTACTTTGTGTTATACTAACAAAACGTGCTCCATTTATAAATGACTTTATAGCAATTGCAACATAGTCATTTCCCGAATAGTTAGTAAATGACACACGATATTCACCTGTTCCTGTTTTAGTTACACTAAAACCAGATGTTGAAGCATTTGAATCAATAGTTCCATTACTGAAAACTGATCCATACACAAAGGCTTTCAAATCGGCCATGCCGGAATTATTGTATGCAATGATTTTACCGGTATTTGTCATTTCTATATCCCCTCTCATGGCAATACCCCCATCGGCATCTATCTTGAAAACCGTTCCTTGTCCGGGAATATAGGCTTCTAAAAACTGAGCATTGGAAGGAGGTGCATCCATAGAAAGTTGCAAAACATCATCGCCATCCTGTGTGTTTTCCAGATAAAATTGTACGAGTTCTGCTCCGCTTGAAGGTTCGCTTTTAACCCATAATTTTTCTCCGGTAGCCGTATTACTACCTATCCAAACTTTATCGGTAGGGGTCAAATGTTTGGCTACAGCAGCATATGGAACGGTTTTCAAGTCTTCAGACCCGAAATCCTGCCATCCACTACCGGTATCTATTTCCACTTTCAATTTGAGGGTGAAATCTCTAAACATGGCATGTGTAAAACTTCCGGATTGAGGTGTACCTTCACCAATGGTCACCGAAACAATTCCGTGCTGGTCGGTTGAAACGCCATTATGCACTTCTTTATACTTCACTATGTTTCCGTTTAGGATAGTGAAGCGGATATTGATCAAAGTATTAGATAAGGGATTTCCATTATCGGTTATCAAAGCTTTGTAGTTGAAACCCACTTGAGCAAAAGTCAAGTAAGAAATGAATAATGAAACGATTAAAGCAAGTAGTTTTTTCATGGCTAAATGGTTTTAATGGTTAGTTAGAAATTATTGTTTTTGAATTTTAACGGACACGGCTTTTTCATTTGATTTATCCACAAGCAGCACAAGGTATATTCCCGCGGTGAACCTGCGCATATCCACTTGAAGCGTACGGGTGTTTTCATGGCTGTTTTCGTAAATCAATTTCCCGGTAAGGTCGAACAAATGGATTTGATAGTCTCCCGTAGCATCAAATTGGACGTGTAGATAGTCTTTGACCGGCGATGGAAAAATTAGGAACCCGGTCAATGGTTCATAGTCTTCTATACCCATGATTAATTGGGCGATATCGGGACCAACAAAACCTTCGGAAAGGTGGGTGTTGCCCACATCGGCTTCACGGATGGCCACCTCTCCAATGGCTTGTACAATTTTGATGTTTCCCACTTCGGCGGAACCTCCGCCGGTGGACAGACTGCTTTTCCGGATTTCGGTTTGCGCCTTGCCCAAACCTGTGAAAAGCAACAAACAAAAAACAATTAAATATTTCATAAAGTTGAAATTTACATGTTCAAATTACGCAGTTACATCAAAAATCATATCACCCTTTGGGGTGATTTTATGATCTATCATCACAAATTTTTATGTTATTTTTAATATAAAAAGTTATAAAAAATGATGTCAGTCATAAAAATAAGTTTCAGGACAAAATATGGACGCTTAAGTTGTATTTTTTACCTAAATAAAAACTAACACCCGATTGTTGTCAATAAATGTTTGAGAAATTACGAAAGTTTGCCACTTCTTTGAAGTTGCGCCGGCGGGCGGAGTGGTATCCTTTTGAAGGCGAAGCCGAGCGGATGTGCGTTTGAGGAGGCTCCGAGCCACGACGAGGAGACCCCGCAAAACGCTATTACATCCGCAGGCTGAGCCGAAAAAGATTTAAACGGAGCACGCCATAAGGCGCCCTGAAAATCAAAGTTTTTCTCCGTAGGCCAAATCGCCTGCATCACCCAAACCGGGAACAATGTACGATTTTTGATTGAGCTTTTCATCAATATCGGCCACCCAGAGATGAATATTTTCAGGAAAGTTTTGGCGGACATAATCTATACCCTGCTG
>JALVDN010000340.1 GCA_027008965.1 Flavobacteriales bacterium
AACTATTGAGTGAACCCGGGAAAGATTTATTGGTTTTGGATTATAAAAACCAATACGATTTGAATGAGCCTGTGGAAATACGCATTCAAGCCTATAACAGCATAGGTGAAATCAATCCATCGGCCAAACTGAAGTTTTTGCTGAAAACCACCGGTGAAACACGGCATATTCCCTTGTTTTATAAAAACGGTTCGTATATGGCTTTTTGGGAGGATTTAAAACCGGGAAAATATTCTTTTTCGGTTTCCTATCCGCAATATAAAATCAATCGCTCCGGATTTTTTATAGTGCATCAAACGGATGTGGAAAATATTTCCGTCCCGTCGGATGTTAAAAAATTATCCGGCTTGGCTGAAAACACGGGAGGAAAACTTTTTTTCCCCGCTCAAACGGGAGAATTGATAAAAGAACTGTCGGGTGATAAACGTTTTAAAACGGTATTTCATGTTCAAAAAATCAAAACGTATGTGACTAACAAGTATGTTTGGTTATTATTGGCGGTTTTACTACTGGCTATGGAATGGTTTTATAGAAAATCCAAAGGTTTGATTTGATTTTAGTAACTTGAAAACCAAAAATTTGAATATTTATGGATGTGAGGATTGAACCTTCGTGGAAAGAAGTTCTTCAGGCGGAATTTGATAAGCCCTATTTTGAAAAATTGGCTGATTTTGTGAAAAAAGAATATAGTCAATATACTTGCTACCCCAAAGGGAAAGATATTTTCAACGCCTTTCATTATACGCCTTTTGATCAAGTGAAAGTTGTTATTTTGGGGCAAGATCCGTACCCTAATCCGGGTCAAGCCCACGGGCTATGTTTTTCGGTTCCCGACGGTGTTGCGTTTCCACCATCGTTGGAAAATATTTTTAAAGAGCTTCATAATGATTTGGGTGTTCCGGTTCCTTCTTCCGGAAATTTAACCCGGTGGGCCCGGCAAGGTGTTTTTTTGCTCAATGTTGTTTTGACTGTCCGAAAGGGTCAACCCCGTTCCCATGCCGGAAAAGGTTGGGAGATTTTCACTAATGAAGTCATCAAAAAAATATCGGATTTAAAAGAAAACGTGGTTTTTTTACTTTGGGGAGGAGATGCCAAAAAGAAAATCCCGTTGATTGATGCCTCCAAGCATTTGATTCTTACTTCGGGACATCCTTCTCCGCTCAGTGCCAATAAAGGATATTGGTTCGGGAATAAACATTTCTCACAGACCAACCGGTTTTTGGTATCCAAAGGAATTTCACCCATACAGTGGTAAAAAATTAAACGTATGAAAAAAATAGCCGTTCTTTTAGCACTAAGTTTTCTGTTATTAACAGCATACAAGCCGTTCAAAACTTTGTTTTTATCCGCACAAAACAAAAGTGTTTACGGATTGGTTATTCACGGTGGTGCGGGATATATTAAAAATTTACCACCGGAAAAGGAAAAAAAATACAGAGAAAAACTGAACGAAGCCTTGGAAGCGGGATATGTCGTACTTGAAAAAGGCGGAAAGGCTGAAGATGCGGTAGTGGCGGCCATCACCATTTTGGAAGATTCACCCTTGTTCAATGCAGGAAAAGGTTCTGTTCTCAACCATTTGGGACAAGTGGAAATGGATGCGTCAATTATGCGAGGCTACGACTTGAATGCGGGTGCAGTGGCGGGCGTGCATCATGTGAAAAATCCTATCTTGGCGGCTAAAGCCGTGATGGAAAAAAGTAAGCATGTAATGTTATCTTGTGGAGGCGCCGATCAATATGCCAAAGAAATGGGATTGGACGTGATGCCTCAAGAATATTTTATTTTACCTAGAAGAACGGAACAACTGAAAAAAATTCAAGAAAAAAATAATAAAAACACGGAAAATTCTTCCTTAAAAAAACACGGAACGGTTGGTTGCGTTGCTTTGGATAAACAGGGTAATATTGCTGCGGGTACATCCACCGGCGGATTGATGAACAAAAAGTTCGGACGCATTGGAGATTCGCCCATCATAGGAGCAGGCACATATGCCAACAATTCAACTAGCGGTATTTCATGCACGGGAACGGGAGAGTATTTTATACGCACCTTAGCCGCCCACACGGTTTCGGATTTAATGGAATTTCAAAAAGCGGATCTTCAAACAGCCATGAAAAAAGCCTTGGAGAAAGTAGAAAATCTTGGTGGCGATGGTGGGATGATAGGTATGGATAAAAACGGAAAAGTTTTTTGGATTTTCAACACCGAAGGAATGTTTCGTGCTATGAAAACTTCAAGTGGAGAAAAGAAAATACAAATGTATAAATGATGTGCAGGGCATATTTTTTGATAGATAACAAAAGTAAAACAAAACCGGTATGGCATTAAATTTTGAAATTCCCAAATTGAAATATACCCAAGAAAACCGCTTTTTTCTCATGGCAGGCCCATGTGCCGTTGAAGGCGAAGAAATGGCTATGCGTATTGCGGAAACCTTGACAGAAATTTCCGATAAATTAAAAATACCTTTCATCTTCAAGGGAAGTTTTAAAAAGGCCAACAGGACGCGTTTGGATAGTTTTACGGGTATAGGTGATGAAAGGGCACTAAAAATTCTTAGGAAAATAGGAGAAACATTTGATATTCCGGTTGTGACCGACATACATGTTCCCTCGGATGCCCATATGGCGGCCGGATACGTGGATGTGCTTCAAATACCTGCTTTTTTAGTTCGGCAAACGGATTTGGTGGTGGCCGCCGCTAAAACGGGAAAGGCGGTAAACTTGAAGAAAGCCCAATTTATGAGTCCCGAGAGTATGAAATATGCTGTGGAAAAAGTAACCCGCAGCGGAAACAACAAAGTGATGCTCACGGAGCGTGGAAGTATGTTCGGTTATACGGACTTGGTGGTAGATATACGTTCGCTACCCATTATGCGGCAATATGCTCCGGTGGTGTTGGATATTACCCATTCCTTGCAACAGCCCAATCAAAATACGGGCGTGACGGGAGGAAGACCACAATTGATAGAAACCATAGCACGCGCAGGTGTGGCGGCGGGTTTGGACGGTATTTTCCTGGAAACCCATTATAACCCTTCGGAAGCCAAATCTGATGCCGCTAATATGTTGGCTTTGAACCGGGTGGAAAATTTGCTTCAAAAACTCATTCGTATTCATGAGACGGTTAATGATTTTTAGAAGAAAAATTTTCATTTTTCTATTTTTAAATTTGCTGGCAGGAGTCTTTTTAGCCTTTTGGGGATGGTTTTATATTCCTAAAATAGTGGCACAAGTTAAAAATCCCATAGCAGGGTGGTTTAATCCGGCTTTGGAAGAAATAAAATCCCCTAATTTTGATAAATTCGAATTACAAGGAGAAAATTTTAAATTCTACACTTTTGACAGCTTACAAATTTCCGGTTATCATATTCCACACGAAGGAGTTTATAAAGGAACGGTGATTGCGTTGCATGGCTATCGTTCCAATAAAAACAAATATTTGCCCATTGCTAAGCACTTTACTCGAAGAGGTTTTGATTTTGTTGCCATTGATTTGAGAGGCCACAATGAAAGCCAAGGAGAATATACGGGCTTTTCATATTATGAAAGAAAAGATGTTTTGCGGTTGATTGAATTTTTAAAAGAAAAATACCCTCATTCGGGTCCTTTTATTCTTTATGGGCATTCTGTCGGTGCTTCAACTGCCATTGCAAGTTCGGTCCTTAGTCAGGATGTAAAAATGGTAATTAGCGAAAGTGCTTTTGCCGATTTTAGAGATATTGTTCCGCATTACTTGAATTATTATGCCGGAGTGGATTGGGATAACATGGCTCAAGAGGGAAGCCGGTTTGTGTTTGAACAACTTCATATTCCTGAAGATAGTTTAAACTTGGTTCCGGTTGTTCAACGATTGAAAATACCCGTCCTTTATATTCACGGAGAAAAAGATCCTAAGATTCCTGTAACACAAACCTATAAATTGTATAACAACACGGCATCGGAAAACAAAAAATTATGGATTATTACGGGCGCCAAACACATCGATTTAGCAACTCAATATGGTGAAGGATATTATGATAAAATTACAGCTTTTATTGAAGATAATCTCTTGTTAAATTAAAAACCGGAAATTAATCATCCAATGATACGTATTTGCTTGCGTGAGATTTATATTCGGGGACTATCTTTTTAAGTAATCTTACTATTTCTACATCCGAAAGACGGTTTAATTTTTCTTCTAATTCCGAAAGATGTTCAAACAGTTTTTCACAATCGGGAAGCGAAACTTTGGAGATATATAATTTCTCATGATCGGTTTTGATTATATTTTCTTCATCCGTGAGCAATTCTTCATAGATTTTTTCGCCGGGCCTGAGGCCTACTATTTTTATGTCAATATCCTCGGGATATTGTTTCCCGGACAATAAAATCATTTTTTTGGCCAGGTCCATAATTTTTACGGGTTCACCCATATCAAAAACAAAAATTTCACCTCCTTTTCCTTTTTCGGTTGCTTTCAACACCAAATGTACGGCTTCAGGGATGGTCATAAAAAAACGGGTGATTTCAGGATGTGTTACCGTTACGGGACCTCCGTTTCTGATTTGTTTTTGAAAAAGTTTAATCACCGAACCGTTTGAACCCAAAACATTACCGAAACGGGTTATAATGAATTTGGTTTTGCCGTTGGATTGCAAATGTAAACACCGTGCTAGAAGTTCCGCCACTCTTTTGGTGGCTCCCATAACATTGGTAGGATTTACGGCTTTATCAGTGGAGATTTGCACAAACTTTTCCACCTCATAATGTATGGCTGTTTCCATCAAAAACTTGGTGGCCATTATGTTGGTTCTCACCGCATTGCAAGGTTGACGTTCCAGCATGGGAACATGTTTGTAAGCCGCCGAATGAAAAACAATTTCCGGGTGATATTCACTGAAAACTCTCCTTAAGGATTTTTTATCGGAGATGTCCAATAATAAGGGAATAATATTTTTGTTCCCGCCGGACAATAATTCCATCTCCAATTCATACAACGGAGACTCGGCAAAATCCAAGAGTAAGACCCGGTGAGGGTTATAATGCACAATTTGATGAACCAGTTCTTTCCCTATGGATCCGGCGGCTCCGGTAACTAATACGGTTTTGTTTTCAATCACATTCAGGATTCCTTCGTCTTCCAATAAAATGGGGTTGCGCTCCAATAGCATTTCCATATTCAGTTCCCGGATATCTTCGGGCTTAAAGATTTGATCCACCCATTGATGTGCCGGAGGAATAATGCGTAATTTAACGCCGGCTTTTTTAAACTTCATGAATTTATTTATCTCCGGGAATAAATTATTTTCCAATGTTGATGTAATGATCAGCTCATCTATGTGGTTTTCTGTTAACCATTTTTCATTAATCGATTCTAAATCCAATACTGGTATTCCTTGAATATTTTTTTTTGTTTTAGCCGGGCTATCACCTATAAATCCGTAATTAATATATCTTTTACCTAAATCCTTTGATAGCAATTCATGGGTTTGAATGGCCGGTAAATCGGTTCCATAAATTAAATAGTTAATAATTTCTTGTTCGGTTTTGTTTATTCTATAATAAAACGATTTGTATAAAAGCCGCAAAATTATCATCAAAATGACTGAAAAAATGAAAGTTAACAAGGAGACGGAAAGAGGAAAATTGAAAGGACCTGATATTATTCCGTTTCTTGTTAAATAGGTTAGGACAAGCATGATAATCAATATGAATCCGGAGCTTTTGATGATTAGTTTCACATCATGCCATCCGGTGTGTCTTACAACACCTTTATAAGGTTTAAAAACAATAAAGCCAATAATAGATATTAAAGCAACAAACGGAAGTTGTTCAAAAATCTTGTATAAATCTACTTGGTAAATATTAAAATTAAACCGGAATAAATAAGCCAATAAAAATGCTCCTGAAACAGTGAATAAATCAATTAAAAATATAAGCCAGCGAGGAGAAGATTTCATCAAAAAACTACGAAGCTTGCGCCAAGCGGGGATGTAATAATATCTGTAGGTCTTGATGTTCATAGATTTCTTAAACTTTCTTAACAAGTGTTAAATAAATACTAACAAAGATAATCAAAATCAATGCCAATAAGAAAAATTGTTCCTGTAAACTCTTTTGATACCAATGCAAGGAAATAAGTATAACAATTATAAAAGCTTGCAGTGTAGCGTATAGGATGGCAACCGAAAGATGTGAAAAATTTTTCCGGTCTACCAAATGTTGATAAATATGCCAACGGTGCGGTTTGAAAATATTTTCTTTTTTCAAAAGACGTCTTATGATGGTCGTGGCACTATCCACCCCATATATAACCAATACGAGAATCAAAACCGGACTATGGAGTTCTACCATGAATTTAGCCGTAAGCCAAAGTATAATGCTTCCTAATGACATGGTGCCTATATCTCCAGCAAACATCAATGCTTTTTTTCTGAAATTAAAAATTGAAAAAGCCAAAACGGATATGATAATCATGTAAATAAAGGAACTATTAAACAAGTGGACGTGTGAATTTAACCCAACAAAACCCGCTAAAACCACCAAAGAGTAGATGGAAGTAATCCCGTTTATTCCATCCATAAAATTGAAAGCATTTATAAAACCCAAGGCCACAATGACACCCAATATTTGAACCCATAACGGAAAACCGGACATAAAAAGTCCCGTATCGTATAAAATCAATATCACGGCTATCAATTGAACAGGAAAGCGAACAGCAGGCGACAGCCTGTAACGATCATCCAACCATCCAATCAAGCTTAGCAATAAGAAACCCATAAGAAAAAATAAATGTTCCCTCGGATAAAAAGTTACTAGCCAAGCCATCAATCCTCCTAAGAAAAAAAGAATACCGCCCCCTCTTACAATAGGGACATGATGCGAACTTCTTTCACCGGGAATATCCAATATATGTTTTTTCAGCGCATACCTGCGGTATAATTCTCCCATTCCGATGAGTAGTAAAAAAATCAATATGTAAAACAAATAACTCAATTTATTTTAAAATTTCAAACCATAAATTTCTCACATGTGACCAGTCGAATTTTTCAACTTTCTTTCTCGCCCTGGCTGAAATTTCTTCTCCAATCTCGGGATTTTCAATTAAAAACCTGATTTTTTCTGCCATTTCTTCCGGACGGTTAATATCCACCAATATACCGTCTTTTCCATCTTCTATCAAATAAGGAACCCCTCCCGCCCGTGTGGATACAACCGGCAAGCCCAATGCCATAGCTTCCATAACACTCACCGGTGTATTATCCACTGAAGTGGTATTGATAAAAATATCATATTCCTCCGATCTTTTGTGCCACGCTTCAGGGTGCATGGCGCCTGTGATTTCCACACTGTTATTCAGATTGAGTTCATCAATGAGCTGTTTTACTTCCTGCATACTTCCGTCTTTATCGGGGCCTATCATACAAAGTTTTGCTTCCGGATAATACTTTTTTAAATGCATCAAAGAATAAACAGCATTTTCGGGCAAATAATGACGGGCAAATGATCTCACCCATAAAATACGGGGTTCAAACCGTGATCTTTTTTTATAATGATACTTATCTATGGGTATCGTATTGGGAATGTAGAAAACCTTATAACCTTTTTCCTCAAAGATTTTTTTTAAATAACCCGAAGGCGCCACATTAACATAAGCTTTACCGAACAAACTTTTACTCATGCGGGGAGACTTATCCAACCTTCCGGGAAGATTCCCGCCATGCAAAATAGGGATATATTTTTTTTTTCATCAGTCGTGCCA
>JALVDN010000341.1 GCA_027008965.1 Flavobacteriales bacterium
GGCACCTAAACCCGAGGATATTCCTTTGCTTGATACGGCTCCGGAAAAAGTGCGCGCCAATGCCTACGACATGGTGCTCAACGGAAATGAAATAGGCGGAGGGTCCATACGAATTCACGACCGTGCGTTGCAAGAAAAAATGTTTTCACTGCTGGGTTTCACGCCTGAAGAAGCACGCCGTCAGTTCGGATTTTTGATAGATGCTTTTGAATATGGTGCGCCGCCTCACGGAGGTATTGCTTTCGGGTTGGACCGTCTTGTGGCCATTTTGGGCGGACAGGAAAGCATACGCGATTTTATTGCCTTCCCCAAAAACAACGCCGGACGCGACCCGATGATAAACGCTCCCGATTACATATCTCCCGAACAACTCAAGGAACTTCATTTGAAATTGGATTTGGACGAATAAAATCATCTGCATTTACAGATTTTTGTCCGGCCGTGAGCCGAACAAATCCGTCTCACCTCTGCGGCGGGAGAGCCTGCTCCTAAAGGCTTGTCTCCCGGCCGAATATGTTTTAATGAGATTTCTCAGTCGTTCACTTCTTTCACTCCTTCGAAATGACAACGCTGAAAACACAATGAAATCCGTAGCACTCTGTCATTCCGACGGAGCGAAGCGACGAGGAATCCCTTTGCGCCGGCGGGCGAAGTGGTATCCTTGCGAAGCAACGCCCGTGTTTTTTGCCATGGCGAGGAGGCTCCGAGCTACGACGAGGAGCCCCCGCAGCCGTGCTTTGCAAAAACCGGAGCGGTGCGAGCAAGATTTAAACGGAGCACGCCAAATGGCGCCCAAATAAACAATAAAATAATCATCTTAAAACATTCGTTTATTTTCAGGGATTTTTTCTGACAAAGATGAACTTGTTTTGCATGGCATTTTTTTTGATGGTTGGAAATGTTAAAACTTATTGGAAAGCATGAAGCATTGGTGGTTGTTTTTGATTTTTTGGACAGGCTTGATTCAAGCACAGGTTAATTTTAGAGCCACTACCGATAAAACGGAGCTCACAACGGAAGACCGGTTGAAGGTGGAATTTACTTTGAATGAAAAACCCGAAGATTTCACGCCGGCGCGTTTTGATGATTTTTATGTGTTGATGGGACCTTTTACGTCTTCCAGTTTTCAAATGATCAACGGGAAAACGTCTTATTCTTTTTCATACGGTTATATTTTACAACCCAAGCGTGCGGGGAAATTGACTATTGGACCTGCCGAAGCGGTGGTGAACGGTAAGGTTTATCGCACGCAACCCATTGAAATCAATGTGGTGAAACCGGCACCGGGTTTCAGCGTGAAGGAAGAAAATACTGACAAATCGTCAGAAATCAAGGAGAAAAAGGATTTGATTTTCAGGTTGGAACTAACCAAAACAAAACCATATGTAGGTGAAGCCGTAGGCGGGGTGTATAAATTGTATGTGCATCAAAACACACGCTTGGCCGATTTGCAACAACTTGCCATACCCGAATATGAAGGCTTTTGGAAAGAAGTGGTTTCCAACCGGGTTGAAGGTCCGGAAGAAAAAATAATCAATGGTGAACCCTACTCGGTTTATACGCTTGGTAAAGTGGTTTTGTTTCCGCAACGCGCCGGGGTTTTGAAAATCAAACCTTATAAAATTTCGTTGGTTAAACTCAAACGTGAGAAGCGGTATTTCGGGCCGTTTGTGGAGTATGTGGATGTTCCGGTTAATATTTCTTTGTCTTCCGGGACCAAATTATTGCGGGTGAAACCGCTTCCGGAAAATAAGCCCGAAGATTTTGGCGGTGCGGTGGGTATTTTTGAGATGGATGTTCAAACGGACCGGGAAAAAGTCAGGACAGGCGAGCCTATGAATATTGAAATACACGTAGCGGGAACGGGAAATTTCAATCAGTTTGAACTGCCTGCACTTCACTTATCCGAAGGACTTGAAGTGTATGAACCCGAGACCAAAACTTCATTAAAACCGACTTTGCACGGATTGACGGGTTATGTCAGGAAAACCTATACCATCATTCCGCAAGAGCCCGGAAAATATAAAATTCCGGCGCTTCGTTTTTCATTTTTCAATCCGAAAACCGGCAAGTATGAAACCCTCACAAGCAAGGAGTTTATTTTGGAAGTGGATGGAAAATCTTTGGCGGGAAGTGCTCAAGCCATACAATCCGGTTCCACGGGTTCCAATTATTTTTATCCTATTTTTTTAAAATCAAGTTGGCAGAAGACCGGAGAGAAACCATTTTACGGTTCCGGGAAATTTTATTTTGTTTTGGTTTTTTTATTGCTTTTGTTCCCTCTGATTTATTACGGCAACAAGTGGGGAGAAAAATATAAAAGCAATACGGAATTGATACGCCAAAAAACGCTTGAAAAAAATATTCAAAATCTTCTGAAATCGGCACGCGAAAATTTGGGAAATAAAGATTTATTTTACGGTCATTTGGAGAAAGCATTGATGCAATATTTCAAGAAAACCTTGAAACTGGATATGTCGGACATTACAAAGAATCAGGTTCAAAATTTGTTGAAGGACAAAAATGTTCCCGAAGATCTGATTATCAAACTTACGGACATTTGGAACAAAATAGAAAGTATCCGCTATACGCCCGTGGATATAACCGGCATGGAAGAAGATTATAATCATGTGAAAGAGCTTTTAAAAGAAATGGATAAATATTTGCGACGATGAAAGTATTTCATATACTTATTTTTCTCCTATTTTCAATCATAAGCCCGGCACAATCCAACCCTGACAGTTTATTTAGCCGGGGAAATCAAAAATACGCACAGTCCGATTACAGCGAAGCGGAGAAATATTATAAACAAATCCTTGAGCAAGGTTTGGAATCGCCGGAATTGTTTTTTAATCTTGGCAACACCATGTATCAACAAAACAAAATACCTGAAGCCATTTATTATTATGAAAAGGCGCTCAAGCTCAACCCCGGATTCAAACAAGCGAAATCCAATCTTCAAATGGCTCAAAGATATGCCGGTGGAAATAAGATACCGGCCGTTCCCGAGCCTTTTTATAAAAAAATACTGCAAAAAATATCCGGAATTTTTTCAATGGACACATGGGCCGGGCTGAGTTTATTTTGGCTTTTTTTGGCTGTGAGCGCTTATGCGGCATATTTATCGGTTAAACGTCCCGGACAAAAGCGATTTTTTTTCTCAGTCATTATCATTTCTGCTTTTTTATGGGGTTTTTCTTGGGGAATGGCAAGCTTGCGCTTTAAAGAATACAACAAACAAGTAGCCATCATCATCACGGAAAATGCCAATGCCTATTCCGCTCCCGATTTATCATCGGAAAAGGTAAACATTTTAAAGCCCGGTCAGAAGGTAATCATCCTTCAATCTCAAGATCCATGGCTCAAAATCCTTCTGCCGGACGGTCAAGAAGTGTGGATTGACAAAGAAAAAGTGAAAAAAATCTAATTTTTCAGTATTTAATGATATATATCACAAACAGCTAAAAAAAGGCTGACTATTTTAGTAGTTGCGTAAAACAGATTATTACTTATGCCGGAGATTTTTCCTTTTCCAGCCATTCGACCAGTGAAGAACAAAGTGTGTCTTGTTCCCACTAAAGATTATGAAAGTATTCCAAGAATTGAAGTGAACCGAATTCTCAAAACCAATCCTTTTTCATTTTTAAATATCATAGCCGGAAATTATCTTCAGTCATTACCGGCCATCCGTAGATACTCGGCCATTAAGAAAAGATTCAATCGTTTTAAAAAGAAAAGAATTCTTATTCAAGACAGCATGCCTTTTTTCTATGTGCTTCGGATAACCTATCCGGAAGGATATTCTTTTACGGGAATTGTAGGGCTTGCATTAATAGAAGATTACTTGAAAGGAAAAATTAAAAAACACGAAAAAACCCTGGAAAAAAGGGTAAAAGTTTTTTCGGATTATCTCAAAAATGTTCGTATTCAATCTGATCCTGTTCTTCTGACTTACGACAAACATCCGCTTATCAATGGCTATATCCAAACCGTTACACATCAAATTCCCGAATATGAATTCAGTACGGTGGAAGGTGTGATTTATGAAATGTGGCCCGTATCAGAATTTTCCATCATTCAGGAAATATCTTATGCCTTCAAAGAAGTCCCCGAATTTTATATAGCCGACGGACATCACCGGATGGAGAGTACAGCCCGAATGCAGCAAACACTCATGCAAAATAATCCGCATCATAGCGGTTTGGAATCCTACAATTTTGTATTGAGCTATTTTCTTCCCTATCAAGACCTTAAAATTTATTCGTTCAACCGCGGTTTGAAGTATTTAAACGGATTGACCGTAAAGGAATTCATAAAAAAATTGGAAGAAAAATTTCCGCTTAAAAAAATAAACAAATTCATGGATCCCGAACCGCACACTATCATCATCACCACCAAAGAGCATTTGTATAAACTCAATATCCCTGAAAGTTATACAAAAGAAAATATGACAGATGTAGAGTTTTTAAACGAACTAATATTTAAAGGTATCATAGGAATCGAAGATATACGCAAAGATGACAGAATATCTTATTGTGAAGGAAAATTGCACAATAAATGCTTGACACGGAAAATCAAAAAAAATGAGTGTTCCGTAGGATTTTTCTTACATCCGCTCCGTTTTGAAGATATTATAAAAAAAGCTAACGCCGGACTAACATTACCGCCTAAAAGTACGTATATTGAACCCAAATTTTTAACGGGCTTGATGATTTATGAATTCTGAACTTTGTTCAAAAATTTCATTTTATAAAAACAAACTTCCGGATAATGGGATTTTGGTGGCCGTATCCAAAACCAAACCCGTAGAAATGATACGGAAAGCCTATGATTGCGGTCATCGTGACTTTGGAGAAAACAAAGTACAAGAACTGAGAGAAAAAGTGCCTTTACTACCCGGAGACATCCGCTGGCACATGATCGGTCATTTGCAGTCCAACAAAGTAAAATATATTGCACCTTACATTTTTTTGATTCACAGTGTGGACAATGAAAAATTATTAAAAGAAATAAACAAACATGCCCTGAAACACAATCGTGAGATACAAGTTTTGTTTCAAATCAAAATAGCCCGCGAAGAAACCAAATACGGTTTAACCGAAAAAGCTTATCATGATTTGTTGAAAAAATATCTAAACGGAGAATTCCCCGGCGTGAAATTAAAAGGTTTGATGGGCATGGCCACTTTCACCTCCGATCAAAAGCAAATAGCATCCGAGTTCGGATACTTAAAAAAATTGTTTGACGAATTAAAAACAAAAATACCGGATGTTGAATACCTTTCCATGGGAATGACAGGAGATTATGAAATAGCCTTGAAAAACGGCGCCAATGTGATTAGAATCGGAAGTGGTATTTTCGGAGAAAGAAAATATTAACTAACTTTATCCTTAGTTCAATCCTTTTTCCATGAAAAAATATTTTACTTTATGCTTATGGATGGCAGGTTTTTTTATATTATCCGGCCAACAATCAAAACCCTTTTTGAAATGGAAAAAACTGGAAGGTGAAAATTTCCGGGTCATTTTTCCCGACACATATATACGGGAAGCAAATGACATCTTCAGATTTTTAGAAACGAACAAAACCTATATATACGATTCTCTTAAAACTCGAAATAAAAAAACCCCTGTCGTTCTCATCAATCACAGTGCCATAAGCAACGGTTATGCCACCCTTATTCCACGAAAATCCCAATGGTATATGACGCCTCCTCCTTCTCCCTATTTCGGTGGAGCCAAGTGGAGTGAAATATTGGGGGTTCATGAAATAAGACACATGGCTCAATTTGATGCCTCCAACTACAGTCTTATAAGACTTCTAAGAATTCTGAGTGGAGCGGCAGGTCACATGATCGGAATGGGATTGGCCTATCCCGCTTGGTATTTTGAAGGTGATGCCGTATTTAAAGAGTCTATGCTCACCGGTACAGGAAGAGCCTATTCAGGCGATTTCTCACGTCCGGTTAAAATGGCTATCAACCGCTATCCCGCCAAATATCAAAACTACTACCGGTTCTTCTACCGCTCCTACAATAGATTTTATCCCTCACACTATCATTTGGGATTTTTTTTGATGGCTTATCTCAACCGGCATCATCCCAACCAAGTATATTCCGCCATCAAAACCGCCAACTTCCTGTCATTTTTTCCGGGGGGATATCATTTGGCATTAGCCCTGAAAACCAAGTTGTCTTATCCCTCTCTCGCCGATAGCACATTCAAAGAAATAAAACGTTTTTATCATCCGCAAATCGATACTCCGGACCATAGCAAAAGAGTTTTCTCCCCTCCTAATCATGACTATGTCAATCAAATGTCGCCGCATTTCATTGGCGATACTTTATACTTTACAAGCAGTTCTTTCGATCATCTCCCGGCATTATACAAAAAACTTCCCGATGGACAAGTCAAAAAACTTTTTAATCTTCCAACCACCAATATCTCCATGGGTAACCGTTTGATAGCTTGGACCGAATACCGCCCTCACCCGCGTTTTCAAGAAGAATGGCATAGCGATATCTTAATCCAAAATATACAATCCGCTCAAAAATACCGGTTAACTAACCAAGGAAACTTTCATTCGCCTTATATTTCCTCAGACGACCAAGAATTGGTGGCCGTTTATTATAATCTTAGGTCGGTTCCGGCACTGGCCTTTTTTGATCTTCATAAGCAAAAAGCAACCGATACCATTTTTTTCTCCGAGTTGAATGCCATTTACCATCCTTCTTTTTCGTTCGATAAAAAACAAGTGGTTTTTTCCGCAACCGTTCCCGGAAAAGGAATCGGATTGTTTCTTTTTGAAAGAGAAACCGGAAAGCTGGAAGCCCTCATTGCCCCCTCACTCAAACACAATATTTCCCATCCTAGAATTTTCGACAACTCAATTTTGTTCATTTCCGACTATTCCGGAACACCCGATTTGCATGCATACAATATATCAACCGGACAAACCGAACGGTGGTTCCATCCATCCTTCGGCATTGAAAAATTTGCCTACCATCCTCAACGCAATACAATTGTAGCCCCCATCTACGATAAAAACGGATATGAATTGGCTACCCTGCAACCCAACCGGAAAAAAATCGAAGATATTCCGGCCAAAAAAGCCTACTTGCCAACCGCTTCAAGACCCATTAAAGTTTCTAAAAAAGAAACAAGGGCTTTACCTCCACCTAAAGACTACAACCGATATGCTTCCTATTTCATCCCCCATTCCTGGGTTATTCTTCCTGCCATAGACCCTCAAAAAAACGAATATTTGATAGGTGGTGCCTTGGCCTCACAAGATTTATTAGACGAATTCTCTTATGTTTTTACCGGGCTTTATTCTGCTTCAGGTGAATTTTCCTTTCAAGCCGGAATAGAATATAAGCGCTTTTTTCCCATATGGTTTTTTAATTTCTCCGCGTTCAACACCACATCCGGGCTGAGAAAAGGAAATGCCATTCAAACAGGTTTCAAAATACCCCTCACCTTCCGCAACGGCTTATGGTATGACAAATTGAATATTACACTCGGGGGCAAATGGGAACAAAACAATGCCCTGCAGGAACAAATTCCATTCACACAATTCTCTTGGGCGCATTTCCGGGCCAAAACCTATCGCGATGCGGAATCCCGCAAAGGGTTTTTCGTATCAGGAAGTTACCGCTACGGCTTAACTACTTCTTCCGGGCAAACCGCAATATATACCGAAGGACGCATTCCCGGACTTTTCAAACACGAT
>JALVDN010000342.1 GCA_027008965.1 Flavobacteriales bacterium
AGATTAGTTAAGTTTTTTTAATTACCCCTTAATGTCCTTAATGTCTTAATGGTTTAATAATTTTGCTTCTATCAGAATCAGAATTAATTAATTATTTAATTCTCAGGATTTTTCCTGTCAATAATTTACCAAATCTTTAAAAGTTTAAAATTCTGTATAAATATCTTTTTCTACTTTGCGAGCCTTAGCGTATCCTCAGCGACCTTAGCGGGAAAATCAATAATAATTAGATATTGTTTTAAATCCCGCAAAGTGCCGCTAAGGTATCGCAAAGTTTCGCTAAGTCACGCATCTTGATTTACTGCACCGATTAAAATAGCAATGAATTTGCGAGCAAGGAACTTCTAGTTTAACTATTGACGCAAGCATTGCTATTTCAACTTATGTAGGAATCTACATTCTTTAAAACTTTAGACCAAGTAATAATCCTAAACCAAAGTAATGACTATTATTTCCCGGTATATCTCTAACAACTTTATTAATTCCATAATATCCCATTATTCCTGATAAAAAACTCATATTTCCAAGATTAAATTCATATCCTAAAGATAATAAAACCGGAATGGAAATAGAATTAAGTTTTCCTGAATATAAATCTTCATCTTGGGACTTTTTTTCTACCTTTCCATCACTATATTTGGTGATTGTCATCATTTTATTTGAGATATTATATCCAATTCCTAATTCAGGGTTAAAGAAAATCTTATTAATTTTGATATTTACTCCAAAAGGAATGAGTAAATAATTGTAATTATGTTTATAAATAACTTCTTCAATCTCTAATTCTCCTATGTCTTTTGCTAATTCTTGTCCTCCTGTATTCAAAAAGCCAATTCCAAATGTTGGATGAATATTGCCCTTGATAATATATTCGCTTTTGAGGAATATATTATGACTGAATTTCATTTTTTCCTCAACAAAGTTATCTGTGATTTTTGAATAATTGGGTGAATACTCCAAACTCACTGCAAATTTGGAATTTTGGGCTGTTAGAACGAATGTAAATACCGATGTAAATACCGATATTAATACATATTCCCTGATTTTTGTTTTTAATGTTTTCATAAAATCTGTTTTAAAGTTAAATCTATTATTTCCCTAACCTGGACAAGCCAGAATTAAAAAAAAGAGCATAATTGCGCCCCTAACGGGGCTTTTAATGCTTTTTTATCTATTGTTACTACCATAATTGCGCCCCTAACGGGGCTTTTTAAAATATAATTATTCATAAACTCTTGCCAAAAAATGCAAGAAAATTACAAATAAGATACTAACTATTAATAATTTAAAAACAGTTTAAGTCTATCAGTAAACATCATTTCCCTTTGCGAGCCTTAGCGTATCCTCAGCGACCTTAGCGGGAAAATCAATAAAAGCTGCATTATATGATATCCCGCAAAGTGCCGCAGAGGATTAGACAAAGATGTCTGTAAGTGTATTCCCTTAGTGGAAAACTTAGTGAATTCTTAGTACTCTCAGTGGTTAAAAAAAATTATTGTTTACCGATTTTTATTATTTTTCCTGATTTGACATTATTATCATAAAGTATTCGATATATATAAACGCCGTCTTTTACTTCATTTCCGGAACGGTCTTTACCGCTCCAGGTAATAACATCGCTTGTTCCCGTATCAATTCTTTTTATCAATCTTCCCGAAATATTGTATATCTCAATTTCTTTTGCCTTGGAATCCGATGAATTTTGTATAAATTGTATTTTATTAACAAAAGGGTTCGGCATAACACTAATTTCATTTTTGCCAAATATTAAATCCCTGCCTGTTGTACCGGACAAAGACAATCTTATTGTAAATTGATCTATAATATTATCGTCATCGTCAATTGCCACAAAATCCAATTCATCACCTTCAATACTTACTTTGCAAAAATGATGTTTCTT
>JALVDN010000343.1 GCA_027008965.1 Flavobacteriales bacterium
GCAAGTGGAGATGCAGGTGGCCACCGGTTATTTGGAAATTTTGATGGCTTATGAACAGCTCAAAGCGGCCGAGAGTCAGTGGAGGGCGTCGGTGCAGCAGTTGGAAAAGACGAAGGAATTGATTAAGGCCGGAAGTCTGCCGTCAGGTGATTTAAAAGACGTTGAAGCGCAGGTGGCTAATGATTATTTGCAATTTGTCAGGGCGGAGCAGAACTACAAGTTGCGTAAACTCAATTTGGCTCTTTTGCTTCAATTAAAAGATCCGAAGCAGTTTGATGTGGATAAAAATCTTGCGCATTTTCCGGTGGATGAGTCGTTGTTGATGAAGAGTGCCGATGTATTGGCCGATTCGAAATGGTCGGGACAAATTGATGAAAGGCTCTCGCAAGCAAGGAGTGATTTGGCATTGTATCAGATGAAATCGGCACGGAGTGGATTTTTTCCTTCGGTTTCGTTTTTCAGTTCATGGAACAGCCGTTATGTAGACAGGAATTCGGTTGCGGGTTATGAACCGGATCCGGATAATCCATTCAGGGTCATAGGGATTACGGAGATTTCCAATGAACGTGTGTTGGCTCCTAATTTCAGGCCGGTTCTGGGACCTCCCGACCCGTTTTTTACACAAATTCAAGATAATCAAGGTTTTTCTTTCGGGTTTCAGTTGAATATACCGGTATTTAACAAATTCAGAACCAGGTTGCAAGTGCAGAAAGCCAAAGTGGATTATGAAAAAAGTTTGTTGAACCGCGAAACGGAATACAATAACTTTAGAAATACTATTTTCAAATTGCATTCGGATGCAGTGTCGGCTAAAGAAAAATGGATGGCGGCACAAAAAAATGCGGAGGCGGCCTTGAAAGCCTATCAATATGCATTGGAAAAATTCAAAGCGGGTGTTTTGACATCTTATGATTTGGAGAATTTCAAATCCCGTAAGGTCAATGCCGAATCGCAAGAAATTCAAGCTAAATATGAATATTTATTCAAGTTGAAGCTTTTGGAATTACAATTGAAAAACAATTTTAGGTAGAATGAAAAGTAAAAAACTCATTTGGATCATTTTAGCATTGCTTGTGGTGGTGGGAATAACGGTTTGGAGTGCCCGCAAAACCAAAGATTCCGCAAAAGAGGTGGAAACAGCCGAGGTGGTGAAACGGGATATTATGGAAACCGTTTTGGCTTCGGGAAAAATTCAGCCCGAGAAAGAAGTCAAAATATCTTCGGAGGTTTCGGGAGAGATTATTGAATTGCCGGTAAAAGAAGGGCAAAAAGTAAAAAAAGGCGATTTGCTGGCTAAAATCAATCCGGATATTTATCAATCGGCTTATAAACGTGCGGTGGCGGCTTTATCCAATGCGCGGGCCAATCTCAATCAGCAGTATGCCCGGATGAAAAAAGCCGAAGAAGATTATTTGCGTAGCAAACAATTGTTTGAAAAAGGAATTATTTCCAAAACGGATTACAGTCAAGCTAAAACCAATTATGATGTGGCTAAAGCCATGTATGAGTCGGCTAAATTTCAAGTGGAAAGTGCATTGGCCGGCGTCAAAGAAGCCCGTGACAATCTCAAGCGAACCATGATTTTTTCACCTATCGACGGCATTATCACCAGTTTGACGGTTGAAAAAGGAGAACGGGTGGTGGGAACCAAACAAATGGCGGGCACCGAGATGATGCGTATTGCCGATTTAAATCATATGGAAACGGTGACGGATGTAAATGAAAATGATATTGTTAAGGTAAAGATAGGCGACACTGCATTGATTGAAGTGGAAGCCTATCCCGGCAGGAAATTCAAGGGTTTGGTGACTGAAATTGCCAATTCGGCGGATATGAAAACAACGGCTTCGGATGAAGTTGTCAATTTTAAGGTAAAGATAGGAAT
>JALVDN010000344.1 GCA_027008965.1 Flavobacteriales bacterium
AGGATATATAGAAATCAATGGCGAAAAACTCCGTGAAGATCACATCTATAAAATCGGATATTTGCCCGAAGAAAGGGGCCTTTACAAAAAGATGAAAGTAGGCGAACAAGCCATCTACCTGGCACAACTCAAAGGAATGCCGCGTCATGAAGCCAAGCAAAAACTACAAGAATGGTTCGAAAAATTCGACATCATGCCTTGGTGGAACAAAAAAGTGGAAGAACTTTCCAAAGGAATGGCTCAAAAAGTGCAATTCATCACCACCGTTTTGCACGACCCCGAGCTTTTGATTTTAGACGAACCATTTTCTGGTTTTGACCCTATCAACACCGAACTTATAAAAAACGAAATTTTGGAACTGAGAGACCGGGGAACAACCATTATCTTTTCCACCCACAATATGGAATCAGTGGAAGAGATATGCGACAACTTTGCACTCATCAATCAAGGCGAAAAAATCCTGGAAGGAAACGTGGAAGAAGTCAAAAAACAATTTGCCGACAACACTTATCTCATCACACTGAAAACAGATGATTTTAATCCGGAAATACTCTCCAATCCACCCTTTGAAATCAAAAAAACGCAAAAAATAAACGGTCAAACACTAATAGAAATCAAAATCCATCCGCCTGCGGAAACCAACGATTTGCTCCAAGCCATTCTACCGCATTATACCATCATAAAAATGGAAGAAAAAATTCCTTCCATGCGTGAAATTTTCATTCAAACCGTCACACAACTTCAACAAAAACCAGTGCAAATATGAAAAAAATTTGGATCATCCTGCAACGCGAATACCTCACACGCGTCAAGAAAAAGTCATTTATAATCATGACACTCCTTTCACCGGTTCTTTTTGCCGCCATAATGATTATACCGTCTTGGTTGGCCGTAAGCAGCATTGAAAATGAAACCCGCAAAGTTTTAGTTATAGACGAGTCCGGAATTTTTAAAAACCAACTGAACTCCGACGAAAATTTTCAATATACGTTTAAAAACATTTCTCTTGATAAAGCCAAAAACATTCTCACCGAAAACACCTCCTACACCGACTTGCTCTTCATTCCGCCCCAACCCGAAAAAACACCTGCTGAACTTTATTACAACAAACAACCTTCCATCATCATACTGCAAAAACTGGAGAAAACCCTTGAAGATATCCTTCGTAAACAGAAAATGATTGAACGTTTTCAAATCACCCCCGAAGAACTCAAAAAAATTGAAACCAACATCCAATTAAAGACCATTAAACGCGATGAAACCGGACAAGAAACCGTAAAAAACAACCAAATTCCTTCCATTCTCGGATTCATTCTTTCCATGATGATATACATGTTCATTTTTCTCTACGGCGTACAAGTCATGCGTGGCGTGATTGAAGAAAAAACCAACCGCATTGTGGAAATCATCATCTCCTCGGTTCGTCCGTTCCAACTTATGATGGGAAAAATCATCGGTATTGCGCTTGTAGGTCTCACACAAATAGCCATTTGGATAGTGCTCACCCTCATACTTGTCACATTCGGACAAGCCCTGATTTTTTCTCAAACCCAAAAACAAGAACCCCCATTCAACCGGCAAGAAATCATCAAACAACTCACTTCAATGCAAAGTGATACAATTCAAATGGAAAACCTCACACAAGCACTCGCCCAAAACCCCGAAACAAAAGAAATATCAAAATGGTTTGAAACCATAGACACAATATCCAATTTACCCATTGCCAAAATCTTTTTCGGCTTCTTGTTCTATTTCCTTTTCGGCTATCTCATCTACGCCGCCCTTTTTGCCGCCATCGGTTCGGCCGTTGACAATCAGGAAGACACTCAACAATTCATTTTACCGGTCACCATTCCCCTTGTTCTTGCCATTGTCTTGGGGCAATTCATCGTCATGAACCCCGACAGCGATTTGGCCTTCTGGCTCTCACTCTTTCCGCTCACATCGCCCGTCATCATGATGATACGCATACCTTTTGACGTGCCCACCTGGCAAATCCTTCTATCAGCCGTTCTGCTCATACTCGGTTTTTTGGCCACCACCTGGCTGGCCGGCAAAATATACCGTACAGGCATCCTCATGTACGGCAAAAAACCATCCTACAAAGAATTGTGGAAATGGATTCGATATAGTTAATGGTCCACTCCGGAGCCCTCCGGTCTCCTTCGTGGCGCCTCCAAGCCCTCCGGTCTTGTCGGCGGGCTCGGGAAATCTGCGCTTCCTTGATGTTCCATCACAAGTAGCCACGCTTGTTTTCCCTCGCATGCTCGCAAGCCGTCGGCGGTGGCCTTTCGGTTTTCCCCTGTGCCGCCTTGTCTTGCTGCGCTAGCGTCGGAGACGCCTTCGGCGTCTCCTCCGAACATCGGGCATTCATATTTTTATTGTTTTTATTTTTAATGTTATATGATTTTACAGTAGGGCCGTTGCATGCAACAGCCCTACTGTTCAATGCAACCATTGTAGGATTATACAAATCCGCCAATATCCGGAATCCCTTGCGTGTTTTTTTGGGATATATCCTGACAATCCAATTATTTTGTGCTATCCGCAACGCTTTCAAATGACACGCTCTCCTACAATAAAATCAGTAGTGCATTGTCATTTCGAGCGAGTTCCGGCGCATGCCGGAACGATGAGGAATCTCTCCGCGCCGGCGGGCGCAGTGGTATCCTTTTGAAGGCCCGCCGGATTTTTTGGCCACGGCGAGGAGGCTCCGAGCCACGACAAGGAGACCCCGCAGCCGTGACTTGCCAAAAACCGAGCGGGCCAAAAAAGATTTAAACGGAGCACGCCAATAGGCGCCCAAATAAAAAAATTAAAAAAAATTATATACCGTGAATGAGTGAGACAGGATAGATTTTTGAAGTTTCCCAGGGGAGCATGGCGTTGATGAGCTTGAATGATACAAAATTTTGGAGGTCATTTCGGTGTAGAGGGGCGGATATGATTTTACTTTCTGATATCAAGCGTTGGCGGGCGGTTCCGTTGAGGAGAAATGTTTCGGGGGTAATCCATTGGTGGCCGTCAAAAAAGGCGAGGTTAGAGAAAGTAGTGTCGGTGACGTGTCCGTTTTGAAGGATGATGACTTCGGCGCCGGGCGGTAAATTTTTCTTTATAATATTCAGATGACTCCGGTCGGCATATTTCAATGCATAGTCCAAATGCGGGGCTTCTACCAAATAAAAGGATTTGATGATGCGCTCTTGATAGGGTGTGCATTCAACTTGAAACCGGTTTTGATCATAAACCACGCGACATTTCAGGGTTTCTTTATAGTTGGGATGGCGCATTTTTAATATTTGCTGCAAGTCAAACGGATTTTGCATTCCGAAGCATTTGAAATAGCTTTCATCCATGCGTTTTTGATGCCATTCCAAGTGCATGGGTTTTTCGTTTTCAACCCGGATGGTTTCAAGCAATAGGCACATAGATTTTGTTTTTGATTTCGTTATATTCCTCTTGAGCGTTGCTCAAATGCGTGATGCCGCCACCACTTCTATAATAAAATTGATTGCCGGCTTGTTCTATGAATCGAATCATCACCGCTGTGTCCAGTGTTTTGCCGTCAAAATAGCCGGCTACTCCGGTGTAGTAGCCCCGAGGCTCTCCTTCGGCTTGGCGGATGATTTCCAGCGTTCGTGTCTTGGGTGCACCCGAAACCGAACCCGCCGGAAGCATGCTTTGTAAGATATCGCCTATTTGTGCAGGCCAATTTTCCGGCAAGTCCGCCACGATTTCCGAACTTGTTTGCCAGATTTCTTTTCCATGCGAACGGATTTTTTCCAAATATCTGAAACGGACCACTTGCACATTGCGTCCCTTTATGGCCAAATCGTTGCGAAGCAAATCCACTATGGTGTAGTGTTCATGCAATTCTTTGGGATTGTTCAACAATTTTGTACCGTCCGGATCGGTGGAAACGGGTGATGTTCCTTTCATGGGATAGGTGTGGATGCGGTTGTCTTGAATTCTGATAAAAGTTTCGGGCGAAAAACTTATAAACCGTTCTTGCATCAAAATTTTATACTTGGCTCGTGCGATTTGAAAAATTTCATCCAACCCCGGAGATGCTTGAAGTGGAATTTTCAAAGTCAAATTGGTCAAATAAGAATCGCCGCGTAGCAAAGCGCGTTGCACTATACTGAATTTGGTCCGGTAGATATCAAAACCGGGTATTTGAGCGTTCAGCTCGATTTTTATCAATTTTTTCTCTTGCAGATAAGGTGAAGGTAAAAATTGATGTCCGGGGAAATCATAGTAAACTCCTGCTTGTTTCATTTGATTTTCGTCTGTGAACACAAGCGGTTTTTCCAATTCAAAATCGGTGAGAAAGAAAAACGGAATGCGGTTTTTTCCCAGTTCGTTGAGCTGTTCAAAAAAACGATTCATACTCCTGAGTTTAAAAAGTTGGAAACCATTTCACGGCCGTATTCCGTGATGTAGGATTCGGGATGAAATTGCACGCCGTACCAAGGTTTTGTTTGATGTTGAAAAGCCATGATTTCTTGGTTTGGCCCCCATGCCGTTATTTCCAATTCATCAGGAAAATTCTCTTTGGACACAATCCAAGAATGATATAACCCCACCTGAAAACGGGAAGGCAATCCTTTAAAAAGACCTTGTACTGCGGTTTGAATGATTTTGGGTTCACCATGCGACGGACGGGACATGTTGATCAAACGGGCGCCGAAATATCCGGCCAGCAATTGATGCCCCAAACAAATCCCCAAAACGGGGGTTTCATCCACTTGTTTCATCAAGGCTTGGAAATAAACATACTCTTGCGGTGTTCCGGGGCCCGGCGACAAAATAATATGTGAAAACCGTTTAACGGGCATAAATTTTTTCCACAGGGTATAATCCGCCACTTGATACGCAACATTCAAACTCCGCAACAATTCAACTACGTTCCACGTAAACGAATCGCGGTGATCCAGCAGTAAAACTTCCGGGGTTTTCATAGACGCAAAAATAGGTAAATAAAAAAACCCGGACGACGAGGTCCAAGTCCGGGTTTTAAATAAATATCATTTAAGATGAATATTACTTTATTTCCTGAACGGTTACATTGTCAAAGTAAACAGGATAATAATAGGTTTTCCCTAAACCGATTCCTCCTCTTGCCAGAGCCGGTTCATCATCTGTAATGTCTATAATTTTTTGTTTATCAACATAAATGATAATTTTATTATCTTTTACATAGATTTGTAAATGGTGCCATTGATCACTTATTTTAAGTGAGTTTTCAGCTATTTTAAATTTCCCGGCTGATGTGAATTTGTAGAGTTGAAACGGTTTGTTTTTTTCATAAAGTAAATAGTATCCCTTTGAACCAATGGAATCCAATTTAAAGTAAATCAAAGGTTCGCCTTCTTTCCAATATAATGAATATTCAAAATCTTTCCATGAACCGGGAACAAAAACTTGAATGATTGCGTCTCCCCTTAGAATTTTACCTATTTTACCGTTAAATTGAACACCTTCCACAATTTTAGCTGAACCCCCCGAACGGGCAAAACCCACTTTCCATTTTCCGGCTGGTAAAGTTTGTCCTAATCCGTAGTTTTCAAAATCATCCTCAAAAAAAGTTTCCCCTTTTAAAAATGCGCGCATTGTATTTGCATTCTTTTTATCGGAAGGAGTAACGGTTTTTTGACTTGTCCCGCAGGAGACAAGAAAACCAAGTAATAAAATAGAAACCATTTGAATATTTTTCATAGTTTTGGTTTTTATTGTTATACTATTAAAATTTAATAATTATAAGTGCATTAAGTCAATGATATTTATCATAACCCTTGTTTTTTAAATTTTATCAAAACATATAAAATAAAACTATATTTGTAATGAAAATCTAATTTCTTTATTACATGAAAAAAGTTGAAAATCTATTTATTATCATTACTTTTTTTGTCTTAACTCAATGTAAATCATTGCCCAAAAAACATGCCGAGACCAAAGAAGAAATAAAAGGAGGTGAAATATCAACACCGCTTGATACATCCCTCAAACCTTTACCCGGCGTTTATCAATTTGACAAATATTTTCCGTTATTGGTGGGTAAACGTGTGGGGGTGGTGGCTAATCAAACTTCATTGATTGACAGCATCCATTTGGTGGACAGACTTTTGGAAGAACATTTCATGGTGATGAAGGTTTTTGCTCCCGAGCACGGTTTCCGTGGCGATCATGATGCCGGAGAAAAAGTGGAAAACACCCGCGATCCGCAAACCAACCTGCCTATTATTTCTTTGTACGGAAAACACAAAAAACCCACCTCCGAAGATTTGAAAAATATTGACATTTTGGTATTTGATATCCAAGATGTAGGCGTCAGATTTTACACTTATTTATCCACACTTCACTATGTGATGGAAGCCGCCGCCGAAAATAACATTCCGGTCATAGTCCTTGACCGACCCAATCCGCATATAGATGAAATCGACGGACCTGTTATGGAACCCGAATATTTCTCCTTTGTAGGCATGCATCCCGTTCCTATCCTCTACGGCATGACCATCGGTGAATATGCGCGCATGATCAACGGCGAAAAATGGTTGAAAAACGGAGTGCAAGCTGATTTGACTGTAGTCCCTATAAAAAACTATAGCCGGAAAACAAAATATATTTTGCCTGTCAAACCTTCGCCCAATCTGCCCAATGCCCAAGCCGTGGCTTTATACCCCTCCTTATGCTTGTTTGAACCCACCGATATCAGTGTGGGACGCGGAACACCTTGGCCTTTTCAAGTTTTCGGCGCTCCAAACTTACCTCCTTCAGAGTTTTATTTTATTCCCAAGCCCAATGAAGGCGCCAAAAACCCCAAACATAAAGGCGAAAAATGCTACGGAAAAGACTTGCGCAACATAAATCCTCCCCAAGGGATTTATTTGGATTGGATACTTTGGGCCTATCAAAACCACAAGGATAAGGAGCATTTCTTTTACAAATCTTTTGAACGCATTGCAGGAACCGGTCAATTACGTAAACAAATTCAAGAAGGCATGCCGGCCGGGGAAATCAAAAAATCATGGCAACCCGGATTGGACAAATTCAAGGAAATCCGTAAAAAATATTTGATTTATAAATAATTAAGAATGAATTCATTTCAAAAATTCCTGATTTTTCTCATGCTCATTGTCCTGTCGGTTGCCGTATATTTAACCTGGCAAGACGGTTTCAAGCCCGGATTATGGTTAATCCTCGGCGGACTGTTTTTCGCCTACATGGCACAACGTGAAATCAATAAATCCAAATAAATCATGAGAAAAAACAGAGTAGTCATTTTTGAAGCCGAAGGCGGAACCGACAAATGGTTGGACGGACACCGGAAAGATACCATTCCCATAGCCAACGCCTTGCGCATCAGAGGTATAGACGTGGATATTTTGAAATATCGCGACGAATGGGCCGATAAAATTATTGATTATGCCAAAGATCGTTACGATGCTTACATCACACGCGTGAATCCCGGAACCATACCCTCCGGCGAAAAAAAATATTTTGAAACCCTGCGGAAACTTTCCGATTTGGGCTTAGTGGGATTTGAACATCCCGACGTAATGCGTAACCTTGGCGCCAAAGACGCCTTGGTCAAATTGGTGGGAACCGGTTTGGTTCCCGAAGATACGTATGCCTACTACACCGTGGAAGAATTCCGCAAAACCTTCCCCAAGAGTATTTCCTATGGCGTCCGTGTGTTGAAACAAAACCGGGGCTCCACCGGTGAGGGGATTTGGCGCGTAGAAGTGATTGACGAGCGTCCCTACCAACCCGGTGATACCCTTCCGCTCGATACCAAACTCAAACTCACCGAAGCCGTGGATAATCACGTGGAATACAAAACCTTGGGCGAATTCATGGATTTTGCTGAACAATATATCAAGGGTGATAACGGTATGCTGGTAGACATGCGCTTTATGCCGCGTATCAAAGAAGGCGAAATCCGGATTTTAATGGTGGGCGAAACTCCCATTTTCGTGGTTCACAAAAAACCTGTTGACACCGAGGATGCATTCTCCGCCACCCTGTTTTCCGGCGCCAAATACACCTACGACGAACCCGCCAAATGGTCGCACCTGGTGGATTGGTTCCTGCAAAAACTGCCCGAAGTGATGGAAAAATTGGGCGGATATGATGCACCCCTCATCTGGACCGCCGATTTTATGCTAGACACCAACGAAGATGGCTCCGACAAATACGTCCTCGGCGAAATCAACAATTCCTGCGTGGGATTCACCAGCCATTTGGATCGTGGCATTCAAGACAAAGTGGCTTTGCGTGTGATAGAAGTTTTGGACAAGAAGCTCGGGAAATAAACATATAGCATTTCAAAAAAATCCATAATCCCTGCTCCTAAGGATGCGGGGATTTATTTTTTAAGGGCGCCTGCCAGCACGGGTTCATGCATGCCGGCGGACTTCGCTAAAAAGCTCGCCCGCCGGCGCTTTCACCCGGCTGGCACCGGGCTGTCCGCTTGAATTCGGCTTGCCCCGGGCCGGTTTTTGGCCTACGCTAAACCCTCCGCATGCCGCCGTGCGGTCTCCTCGTCATGGCTCGGAGCCCGCCCGGCCCCGTCCAATGGCTATCAAGGGGATGAGATAGAAAAAGAATTATTTTTTTATTTGTTCAATGAAGAAAATGATAGCATAGCCTAAGCTATGGTATCATTTGATGAAGAAGAACAGGTGAAAAAGAAACTTTTTATAGCCATTTCATTTGATAGCTATTGGACGTTAATAAAAAACCAAAGCCCGGGGCATCGCCTCATATCGCTCCCATCCCTGGCGCAAACAGAAAAAACATCGTTTTTCTTTCTCTTATCCTGACACAACATGTTTATATTCAAACCTTGTTAAACAATATACAATTTCACTATCAATCTGTAGTGGAATTGAAATTCTAAATCAATTCCTAAATTACTGACTTTTTGCTTTAGGTCTTAATTTAAAAAAATCCTAATAATTTATAATAAATTTCAAAATTCAAATATTATTTTAAAAGATTTATAGGGATATTAAATGCGTATTAATTTCATTGATAGTTTATAAAACAAGTAAACTTACAAAAAATTCTATAGAATAAACAATTTGTTTCGGTTAAAAAATATTCAACTAGTTTTAAAATATTTTTAACAACTTATGGAACATTTTTTGTCGCATTTATTACATACTAACCAAAAAATATAGATTATGAAAAAGAAAATTACTTTATTGATTTCGTTGTTTTTCATGTTTACATGGCATGGAAATGCTCAAGCTTTAAATGAAAACTTTGACGGTAGTACATTCCCACCTTATCAATGGTCATTAGACAATGTTGGTGGTGATAATTTTACACAAAGTAATGTTATTGCCGATCATACAAGTGGAACCGGTAAATTTGCCAACTATGATTGTTATTTAATAAACAATGGAAACATTGGATATTTAATCAGTCCAACCCTGAATGTAACTGCTACGGATAATATTTTCAGCTTTTGGGTGAATTATTATCTTGTTTATGGAAATTATGGTAGTGCGGCCGAACTCTATGTAGATGTTTCAGGAGATGGAGGAACAACATGGACTTTGGGAACAACAAATTATTTAATTGGACATATAGGTACAGGATGGTTTCAGGTGAGTATAGACTTAACAAATTATGAAGGACATGATTTTACAGGAAACAATACCATAGTTAGATTTAGAGCTATTTCGGATTTTGGGTCATATAATATCGCTATAGATGATGTTACAGGACCCAATATTGTTTTGCCTCCCTGTCCTGAACCTGGGGATTTAGCGGCGAACCAAATCTCACAAACAGCAGTAGAACTAAGTTGGACCGAATATGGTTCCGCTACCAGTTGGGAAATTGAATATGGTCCTACCGGTTTTTCACAAGGCAGTGGTACAACAGTTTCTACTTCCAATAATCCACATACTCTTTCGGGTTTAACTGCCGGACAATCTTATGATTTTTATGTACGTTCTGATTGTGGAGGTGGAACCTTTAGTAATTGGGCTGGCCCTTATACTTGGCAACAACCTAATTATGTAAACGATATTTGTTCGGGAGCACAAACACTTACTGTTTATCCACAAGGAGGTGGTGCAGGGAATGAAACTTTGGCAACCACGACTAACGCTATTAACAGTGGTCAAGATCCTTCATGTTTTTTATCGGGATATGACAAAGCGGACCTATGGTATTCCTTTACAGCACCCACATCAGGATATGTAAAAGTAATAACAGGAGGAGCTCAAGGAAATGTTCTGGAAGCAGCCGTTTATGATGGGTGTGGAGGCAACGAAATTTCATGTCATATTTTTGGTTATGGTTCTACAGATAAAAATCTTTATGGTCTTGTTCCGGGTCAAACCTATATTCTTCAAGTATGGCATTATTCTTGGGATGTAGGAGACTTTAGTATTGTTTTAGAAGAATTTACACCTCCATCTAATGATGATTGTGCTAATGCAATTGAAGTTAGTGATCCTTTACCCTATAACAATACTCAAGATGCTACTAACGCCACTAACAATGGAGGTTATGTTGCAGATTGTGGAAATGGAATGAATGATGGTGTTTGGTATAAATTTACTACCGGAACTGTTAATGGTGATATTACAATTGAAGTAGTTCCCCAAGGATGGGATGCGGAAGTGTCCGTTTACACCGGATCATGCAGCTCATTTACTTGTGTTGATTATGCAGATAATGTTGGCACTGGAGGTACTGAAACCATAACTTTTACGCCATCACCGAATACGGATTACTATGTTAACATTGGATATTTTGCTTTTGGAGGAGATGGTCCGGAAGGCCCTTATACTATTACTTTATCCGGAAATGTCACATTAAATATGGACAAATTATCTGAAGGTGATTTTAGTTTTTATCCCAACCCGGCAAGAAGTATTATTTCATGGAATGCTTCAGGAACCGTGGAAAAAATACAGATTACTAATCTTACAGGTCAAGTAGTAATGGAAGTTGAAAATCCTGTAAATAATTTTTTGAATATTACTAAATTGAATCAAGGTGTTTATCTTATCCATGTTTTCATGGACGATAAAGAGGGAATTTATAAGTTGATAAAGGAATAAAAAGTTTTATTAAATCAGCATTGTGATTAAAACCCGTTCCATATGGAGCGGGTTTTTGATTTAACACGCGCCGGCGGGCGAAGTGTTATCCTTGCGAAGGCGAAAAGCTCATTTTTGTTTGCCGGAGGAGGCTCCGAGCCGGGACGAGGAGACCCCGCACGGCAACTTACAAAAATGCTTTGAGCCGAGCAAGATTTAAACGGAGCACGCCAATAGGCGCTCTGAAAAAATTCATTTATAAACTTTTAGTTTATTGAGATATTGCCTGTAGTTCCGGGCTTTTTGATTGTGCTCCGAAAGGGTACGTGAGAAGAGATGATAACCGGGACGTTGCGGATCGGCCACAAAGTAATAATAATTGTGGTTTTCGGCCCGGAGGACGGCATCTATGGCTTGAATGTCGGGCATGGTGATGGGGCCGGGCGGAAGGCCGGGATATTTGTAGGTATTATAGGGATCATCGGTTTCAATGTGTATATTCAGCACGCGTTTGATGGTGGCGGTATCGCCGGATTGTCTTTTATAGGCAAAAACCACGGTGGGATCGGCTTGAAGGAGCATGCCTTTTTTCAGCCGGTTTAGGTATACACCGGCAATGCGGGGCATTTCTTCTTTCCGGGTGGTTTCTTTTTGCACGATGGAGGCCAGGATGCCTGCTTCAATAGGAGAGAGTCCTATTTCTTCGGCTTGGGCGAGCCGGTTTTGATTCCAGAATTTCCGGTATTCCTTATACATGCGTTGCATGAAAGCCTCGGGCGATGTGTTATAATAGAACCGGTAGGTGTTGGGGATATACATCAATAGAGCGGTTTGTTCGTTGAATCCGTATTTTTTGATGTTTTCAGGGTTTTTCATGGCTTTCAAAAAGGCCAAGGAATCGGGGGCCAAATATTGGGCCAATCGTCCGGCCAGATGTTCCAAGTCGATGATATTATTGAAGGTGACTTTAATTTCTTCTTGCCTGCCGGAGCGGAGTATGTTGATCAAATCGTTGTTGGACAAATTTTTGGGAAGCCGGTACAATCCCGGAACAGGTTTTTGGAAGCGTTTAATATGTGCGGCTATTTTAAAACCGGCGGGAAAATCCATGTAGGGTTTCAGCCGGGTGTAGAGTGAATCAACATTTGTGTCGGGGTTAACCACTATCTTGACGTCTTGTTTCAGGTTGGAAGAAAACAAAACAAAGTATAAACCGAAGGTGAATCCCCCGGCCAAAATAAATAATATCCCCAACAGGAAATTTTTTTTCATGGAAATGGTATATTTTTTGTCGTAATTTTACGTTAAACAAATAAACAAAAATTTATTGAGATGAAGTTGAAAAAAATAATTTTTTACTTTCTGTTGATCCTGTCGAGTTCCTTTTCGGGTGTTTGGTTGTATAAAACTTTTTTTACGAATGAGCATCAACAGATTTCATCCATGGAATATGATAATATGACATCCGATTCTTCCGGAGTGGGAACATATATACCTGTTTCACAATCATCCGCCGGACAAAAACTGATGTCCACGCCATTTGATTTCAAAGAAATTATCAAAAGGACCAAAGATGCGGTGGTGAATGTTCACAACACCAGGTATGTAGTTCAATATTATGATTTCGGTTTTGGTTATAGAGAGAGCCAACCGCGTAAGTTGGAAGGAACAGGATCGGGGGTGATTATTTCACCCGACGGCTATATTGTCACCAATTACCACGTGATCAAAGAAGCCAATGAGATTGAAGTAACACTCAACAACAAGAAAAAATACAAGGCGCGAATCATCGGGATTGACCCGTCCAATGATATTGCGGTGATAAAAATACCCGCCCGGAATTTGCCCTATCTCACCTTTGGAGACTCAGATAAACTGGAGTTGGGTGAGTGGGTTTTGGCCATTGGAAATCCTTTTAATTTGGGGACCACTGTGACAGCCGGAATTGTGAGTGCCAAAGCGAGAGACCTCAAAGGCGATAACCGGATTGAAAGTTTCATCCAAACCGATGCCGTGGTCAACCCCGGAAATAGTGGGGGCGCATTGATCAACGAAAACGGCGAACTGGTGGGCATCAACACCATGATTTTTTCCATGACAGGTTCCTATATAGGATATTCATTTGCCATTCCTTCCAATATCGTCAAAAAAATAGCCGAAGATATCATTGAATACGGAAGCATTCAAAAAAGTAAAATCGGCATTTCCGGAATAGAACTCAACGACCGTATAGCCAAAGAATTGGGTATTTCCACCACCGAGGGCATTTGGATCAGTGATGTGGATAAAACCAGTAGTTCCTACAAGGCCGGCATCCGCAAAGGCGACATCATCATCGGGCTTGACAACAAAAAAATCAGTACCATGGCCGAGTTACTCGGCTATCTGAAAGCCAAACGCCCGGGTGCCAAACTCAAAATAAAAGTAATCAAAACCAACGGCAAAATTGTCACACTTCCCATCATCCTTGAGAAATATGACACGGCCTACATCTCCGACTGGGGCATCACCGTCAAAACCATGACCCGAAATGAACTAAAAAAATACGGCATACAACACGGCGTTTTGATAGCCGGTGTCAAAAATCGCGATCTTGTACGCAATGGCATTATGCCCGGACATATCATATTAAGTGTCAATAACATACCGGTTTATTCCGCCGATGATGTACAAACCGTTTTCAACCGGGCAAGGGGAAGAATAAGCGTTGAAATCATGGACGACAAGGGGCGTGTGGTCAAATACATTTTCGGATAAAAGATAATAGTATAGGGGCACTCCGAGCCCGCAGGTCTCGGAGCGCTTGCTCGCAAGCCTTCGGCGGATGCACTGCATTTCCCCACGCTTCGCCTTGTCTTGCTGCGCTAGCGTCGGAGCCACCAAAGGTGTCTCCTCCGCACCTCCGGGAGCCAAAGGATTCCATCATCACAAGGCCATCACACCTTTGGCTCCCTCCGGGCTTCGCAAGCCCCGTAACGGGTCTTGCTCCGCTTGTTTTCAAAGCCGTTCCTCCGGAAACGTCTTTGAAAAACGGCCGGGGAGCCATCGTGCCGCCTCGCTTCGCTCGGCGGCCCTCCTCTCCCCGGAAAATAAATTTTTCAGTTTTTGATAAAGGGCTTAATGATTTGAGCCTTGCGGGTGGAAATAATCAACCAATACACATCAGCGGGCAAACTTTCAACCGGAATTTCAACTTCTTGCTCAATACCGGATTGGTAGCGGAGAACCCTTCCGGTTGTATCCGTCAAACGAATACTGATAGGTTCACCTTGGTTTTGGACCCGGAGAAATTGGTGAGCCGGATTGGGGTAAACCCGCACATCTTGCTTGAGCTTTTCTTCATTAACGGACATATTCCAGCGGTCTAACGCTACCGGACCGCCCCAAATAATTGTAGCCAAATACGGATTGTCAATAAAAGGATTCCGGTTCCCTTGAATATTTTCCAAAACCGTATTTCTTTGATCTTCCACCGCCGAAGGCGGGTCATCGGCATTCCATTGCAAAAAAAGATCTATCATATCCGGATCTCCTGCTACAGGATTCCCTACTCCTACATTGTCCGGTAGGCACTGGCTCCCATAACGTAAATACATATACATGATAATACGCGCCACATCGCCTTTCCATTGGTCGCCGGGATACCAGTAATTTCCATTCACTACATGTGCATTCCCCGAACTGTTCTTGAATTTTTTACTCCCTCTTTGAGAGTTCATATTCACATCCGAAGGCCGCACATGATGCGCATCCGAACCCGGACCGCTTGTGCCCAAATTGGGTGTCCCCAACGATTTGGGATAAACATGTTCCCTATTCCAATCACAATCGATAGAATTCCCACCGTTATCATTCTCATCACGCATGATGTCATTATGACAATCCGCATCATTTCCGGCTTCCCATCCGTAAATCAAAAAAACTTTAGTTGGGTCATTCGGGACTTCGTCGGTTTGTTTTAGTACGTTCCATAAATCATTATAAGATAGTGCGGTATGGTGGGTGGAAATAATATGTGTGGATAGCTCATCTTTCAAATCCAAGCCTGTTTTGGTCAAATCCACGCCGTTGTAATAGGCCGGAATTTGTGCCGTAGCAATCCATCCCGTTAGAAAGAACAATAAAAGTTGAAATCTTTTCAATAGTGTCATTTTTTCAAGCATTTTTCAAAAGTTTTGCCATGTAAAAACCGTCAAAACGGTCTGTATCGGGTCTCAGGTGCATATCTTTTACAAATGTAAAGCTTTTGTTGCGTTCCAAAAAATGCTTCACTTGTTCTCGGTTTTCCTTACCAAGCACTGAACAAGTGATATAAATCAACTTGCCGCCGGGTTTCAGGGTCTCCGAATAAATATCAAGTATATCTTTTTGTAAACGGATTGTTTGTTGGAAACGTTCGGGATTCCACTTCCATTTTAAATCCGGTTTGCGTTTATAAGTTCCCGAACCCGAGCAAGGTGCGTCCACCACCACAATGTCAAAATAATTCCGGTAGTTTTCCAAAATATTTTTGCCGGGAACAAAAATGTTTTTGATATTGGTCACACCGGCTCTTTTTGCCCTATCTTTCAAAACGTTCAATTTGGCTCGGGAAATGTCCGCCGCATATATTTCGCCGGTATTGTTCATAAGCGCGGCAAGTTGCAGGGTTTTTCCGCCCGCTCCGGCACATGCATCAAAGACTTTGTCACCCTTTCCGGGAGCAATGAATTTTCCCGCTTTTTGCGATGACAAATCCTGAAATTCAAACCATCCTTTTCTATAGAAAATCGTATTGGTGAGCCGGTAGGATTTTTCCAAGACAATGGCTTCTTCTAATCCGGTTTCTTTAAAACCGTAGCCTTTCTCGTAGAAGATTTTTTTAAATTTTTCCGGTTGAATCTTCAACGTATTGATTCTCAACACAGGCTTTGCAGGTTGATTGAGCGATAATGCAATCTTCAACCATTCCGCTTTCCAGGTTTTTTCTCCTTCTTTATAAATCCATTCGGGGAGACCCGTTTTGTAGATGGGATTTGTTTCAAGTTCTTTCGCTTTTTGTTTTATCGTGGGACAAATTTTTTCATCTAACATTATAAATTCGGGTATATGATTTTTCAAACATAAATAAGCAATCAAAATCTTTTCGGTTTTATCTCTAGGCCCGGAAATGTATTGTGTCAGTTCTTGGTATAAATTGAGTTTTCTTAAAATGTCATATACGGTTCCCGAAACCAAAGTCCGGTCTTTCTTACCCCATTTTTTATTTTCAGTAAACAAACGATTCAGAACATGTTCTGCTTTTTGATTTTGATGAATAATCCATTCCAAAGCGGTTGAAATTCCTCTATATAAATTAGCATGCCATTTCATATGTGTAAAAGTAGTGAGTTTTATAATAAATTTGGATGATGATTTGGATCAAGCATTTGGTACATAATTATATCGTGGTGGCCCTTTCTTTGGTTTCCATTCACCTTTTATTTGTTTTGGAATACGGGCGGCCGATTCAACTCCGCTATGTTACATTTCTTTTTGGTTCCGCTGTGGCGGGTTACTTTTTTTTACAATTTTTACATCCCGGAAATCTTCGTGCAGAATGCAAGCAATACTATGAAAAAAATAAATGGTTTTCAATGCTTGTTTTTCTTTTTTCAATTGTTCTTATCGTTTGGAGTATAAGCTATTTACCTGTTTTATTGTGGTTTTATTTATGGCCTTTTGTGTTCATACTGATTTTTTATAACCTGAATCCCACACGTGGAAAATTTTTCTCATGGAGAAAAATCAGTTTAATTAAAATCTTTTTGGTGGCTTTGGTTTGGAGCGGATTGACGGTTTGGCTTCCTTCCATTGTTTTTTACAAGCAAATTCCTCTTGAAAAAGTAGCGGAAATATTTGTTTGGATTCTACTACTGATGATTCCATTTGATATAAGAGATATTATTTTGGATGATTCGGGCATCAAAACTTTTCCCATTTTGTTGGGCAAACAAACCATCCGTTTTGCTTTTCTTGTTTATCTTTTAATGATGATTTCGGCTACTTTGGTTTGGGTCAAAACAAACGATACCACGGCTTATTTATTAAAAGCTGCAGCCGGTTTGTCCGTGATTTATTCCGCTACAAAATCCAATCGCAGTGATTCTTTTTATTTCACAGCCTTTTGGGTGGAAATGATACCGGTGATATTATTAATGGCTTATTTAATATTGAAACGGATATTTTAGCTAGTGTGTTTAATCCCCGCTTTTTTCTTCCGCCCCCTTTCCCGTATCAATAATAATGAATTCCGAACGGCGGTTTTTGGATCGGATAACATCCGGGCATTTTTCACAGGGCATGTCGCATTTTTCCCTGGGTTCTCTTTCACCTTTACCTTCATAAGTAATTCTGGCAGGATCAATACCACCTTCTATAATGTATTGATAAGTGGATTTTGCCCTTTCCATAGAAAGATTCATATTATATTGATCGCTTCCTATACAGTCTGTGTGTGAAACAATGTGCAATTTGATGTTAGGATATTTTTTTAGGACTGTGATGACTTTTTCCAATTCAAGTGCCGCACGAACGGTGATTTCCGCACTTTTATATTCAAAATAAATGGGATTGAGTTGAATCAACTGCCCCAAATCACGTCCGGTTTGAATGTATTCTTCTTTGGGAATTCCCACTTTGATGGAATCGCTTTTTTGAGCGATTTTTTCTTTTTCGGATCCTTTCTTCAAATAATCGGTTTTTTTGAAAGCATAAATATCATCGAGACCTTTACCTCCATCACGATTGGAAGCAAAATATCCTATTTTGGCTTCATTATCTATATAGATGGAGAAATCATCTTTGTTGGTGTTGATGGGAGGACCCAGATTGAGCACATCACCGAATGTACCGTCTTCTTTTATTTCCACAACAAAAATATCCAATCCGCCATAACCGATTTGCCCGTCCGAAGCAAAATATAATTTATTATCCTTGCTTATGAACGGAAATGATTCGCGCTCGGAAGTATTGATTTTGGCACCTAAGTTTTGGGGATAACTATAGGAATTATCATCATATATTTCAACATACCATAAATCCGATTCACCATAAGTTCCGGGCATATCCGATGCGAAATATAATCTTTTTCCATCTATACTTAAAGTAGGATGAGAGTAAGTGAAATTATCACTGCAAAAGGGTAGTTTCTCAATCGTAACCCATTTTCCGTCAATAAGCTCGGCTCTAAAAATTTTGAGTTTGTTCACTTCATTTTCGTCCACACGGAGTTCACCTTGAAAATAATCGGTTCTGGAATAATACATGGTTTTTCCATCCGAAGTAAAAGTCACCGATGCTTCAAAATAGTTGGAATTCACATCACCGGGAAAGGATTTGGGATATGAAAATTCGGTGGGGGTTTTCATTCTGCTGATAAAAAGGTCGGTAAAAGGTAATCCGTTCCAAAGATAGGTTTTATAGCCTTTGGGTTTATGCCCATTGGAAGTAAAAATCAGTTGATCTCCTTTCAAATAGGGTGAATATTCTGAAAATTCCGTATTGATTCTGTCCAAGGTATCAATTTCATATGTACTGTATTCAAGCTGTATATCTTCATCATAAATAATATTGGCTTTTTTCTGAAGTTGACTCAACCGGATGTTGTCATTAATCATTTCATAATATTGCTTAATGAATTTATTTCCTTTTTCCACATTACCGGTAGCCTTCAGGGATTGCCCGTAGCGGAAATAGTATTCCGGTTCAATATTAAAACCTTCTTTAAACAAACGGTTATACCATTTCACGGCATTTTCATAATCGGCGGTTTTAAAATATGAATCGCCAAGCCGTTTATATAATTCCGGGCTTCGCAATCCGCGATCATATAATTTCAGGTAGATATCCCTTGCTTTGAGATATTCATACCCTTCATACAGATCATTGGCTTTTTTCAGTTCTTCCTGTCCGTATACTACTTTTACAGGAATCAGGATTAACACCAAGATATATAAGATAAATTTTTTCATAGCATGGGTTTAGAAAAATCTTGGAGATTGAAAACGTACATTCCCTTGACTTGTTTCAAAGCTAAAACGTAAAAACAATTCATGTGAGCCATAATTGTATTTTCTGATTTTGGTGGCATCTAAGTCAAAAGAATATCCCAACCCGAAATTTTTACTGATTTTGGTATATAACAGCAAAGAGTATGCCGATTGTAGTCTATAGGCTAAACCGGCGGTGAATTTGTCATAAAATTGAAAATTGGCTGTGGTTTCCACCATAAAAGGAATCCCCTTTGCATAACGCATTACAATAGAGGGTCTGAATTTTATATTATAATTGATATCTAAAGTAACTCCTCCTGAAAGATATATGTGAGGAGAAAAGACCATGGTTGTATTGGGTGAAGATCCTATTTCGGTCAGAGGAGCCAAATTGGGGGAGCTTAATCCCACATACCATTTCTCTGAATAATAGGTTACACCGGCACCCACAAGTCCTCCGGTTTTTTTCTGTGCTTGACTGACAAAATTTTCCCCCGGATCTTTGATGTTTAATTTGGTTGGGTCATAATCCAAATGTCTAACGCCTGCGCTTAATCCGAAAGAAATATACTGATCAAATCCTACTTCTACAAAATAGGAGAAATATCCCGAGGCAATGGTTTGTGTTACAGGGCCGTTTTGGTCATAAAAAGCAAGTAATCCATATGAAGCTTTCCGTGTAGGATATTCAAACGCCAGCATTTCGGTGGTGGGTGCTCCTGTAAAATTCACCCACTGCGAACGATGCCACAGAAAGACGGAACCCAATCCGGAAATTCCGGTGTTGGCAGGATTGATATACATGTTGTTATACATGTAGTTGGACTGTAAAGGTTCATACTGGCCGTATGTCATCCAGCCCGTCAATATCATAATCCATATATAGATTTTTCTTACCATACCAAATATAAATAACCGGTTAAAATATGACGTTTATTATCATTGTCATAATATTCAATGATGTAATAATAGGTGCCGGCCGGGAGATTTTGACCGGAATCCGAAATACCTTCAAATTTTACGTTATTATTATCATAATCTTCTCCACTCCAAACCTTTTGTTGCCATTTATTGAAGATTGTCACTGATATGTCATGGAAATATTGAATTAAATCCAAATGCATGTAATCATTTTGTCCGTTACCGTTGGGTGATACGGCATTATAGACAATAATGCCATCCACTTCATTCGGATCGGTATCCAAATAATCCGGAATTCCATCATGGTCCGAGTCGCGGGCATCAGCCGGATCACCGTCTCCATCATCATCAGGATGTTCATTGGCGGTGGGGATGCCGTCATTTTCGTCGTCGGTATCCAAGTAATTGGGGATGGTATCACCATCGGTATCATCATTCATAGGATTACCGTCTTGCGGATAAACATGGGGTAAAGCCACATCTTCATGGATAGTGTAAATTCCGTCGCCATCGTCATCCACATCCAAATAATCGGGATTTCCATCCGAATCCGTATCTTGGGCATCATCAGGCAGATGATTTCCATTGATATCAGGTCCTTCAAAAACGGTGGGGACATTGTCATTATCATCATCCGGATCTTGGAAATCACGGGTGGTATCCGTATCAAAATCCAAGAATGTATAAGGAACCGGGTTTCCGTTTGTGTCTTCCAATTGGGCTGTATATCCATTTGACCCGTAAGGTCCGTCCACCATTCCGTCGCCGTTGGAATCTATAGCATTATGTCCGGATTCAATGTAGTCATAAAGTCCATCGTTGTCACTATCCAAATCAAATTGATCATCGGTTCCGTCCCCGTCCGTATCACCGGTTTCATCCACATCCAAAATACCGTCGTTATCATCGTCAATATCCAGGATGTCAGGAATACCATCATGATCATTATCAGGCAAACTGTCATTATCCAAATAATCGGGAACGCCGTCATTGTCCGTGTCAAAAGCGTCGGCAGGGTCTCCGTCGTTGTTAGGATCAGGATTTTCATTTTGGGTTAAAAATCCGTCATTGTCATCATCCGTATCCAAATAATTAGGTATGCCGTCTCCGTCCGTGTCATCATTCATAGGGTCTCCGTCTTGCGGATAATTATGTGGTAATTCCACGTCTTCATTGACGGTCAAGATACCGTCTCCGTCATCATCGGTGTCCAGGTAATCGGGCATGGCATCACCATCGGTATTTTGTGCATCGTCGGGTAGGCCGTTACCATTATTATCGGGATTCTCATTGATGGTATCCACATGGTCGTCATCATCATCTTTATCGCGGAAATCTTTTATTCCATCACCATCAAAATCTTGAGGCGTATAATTCATCATTCCACTGTCGGGTGAGGTTTCCACTACATCAGCCATTCCGTTTGCACCAAGCGGATCGTCCAGCCGGCCGTCTCCGTTTGTGTCGGTTCCGCTGTGTTGGGCTTCATAGTAATCATATAAGGTATCATCGTCCGAATCCAAATCCAGATAGTCGGGATTTCCCGTACCATCGGAATTAACAGGTACAAGTGCTGTTCCTGTTCCCGCTCCGATTCCGAAAATATTTTCATCGTCTTCATCAAATTCATCATCCAATCCGTCTCCATCCGTATCGGTTCCGGCTGATGAACGAATGTTATTATCGGGTTGTGCTTCATAATAATCGGCGATACCGTCGTTATCGGAATCCAAATCGAGGTAATTGGCTAAACCGTCGTTGTCTTCATCCGGAACCGGAAGAGGTGTTCCTCCTTGTGAAGGATCCACTTCATCGGCTAAACCGTCGCCATCGGCATCATTCATACTTGTAGGATCTCCCGGTGTAGGATAGTCAACATGCGCATCCAAATCCGTATCATTACCTCCGGCTTCCGTGATATCGGGAATTCCGTCGCCATCCGAGTCCAAATCAAATTGATTGGGGATGCCGTCATTATCCGGGTCGCCCATACCTTCGTCGGCATCTAAAATACCATCATTATCATCATCTACATCAATGATATCAGGTACATTATCCATGTCATTATCAAGTGCCTCGCGCCAATCTCTTTCCAATGTAAGTGCATTATCCAAGTTGGGGAAATCGGTGGCTACTTGTCCATTTGTAGGATTGACGGTAGAAGTATTGTTATCGTAAGCATCGTCCAAGCCATCGTTATCTGTGTCCGTATTGGATGGAAGTGTATCGGCGGTACCGTCATTATCGGTATCCCAACCTTCAAGCGCATCGATGTCCAAATCGTTATCCGAATCCAAATCAATATAATCGGGTGAAGTATCACCGTCCGAATCTTGCGGGTTGATCCATGTTCCGTTGGTATCGTAGGCATCATCCACACCGTTGTTGTCCGTATCGTTTCCACTGGGGGCTATATACGCTAAAGGGTCAGTGGGTTGCGCTTCGATATGATCAACAATTCCGTCGCCATCGGCATCAATATCAATA
>JALVDN010000345.1 GCA_027008965.1 Flavobacteriales bacterium
TATCCGCAGGGGCTTGATGAAGTACGCTTTCCGGCGCTTGATGCGGCACCTCCATCCAGACCAGCAGTGGAGATACCGGAGAGCGACTGGGCGGCGCTTGAAGCAATTTTGCAAACTGCCGAAAGGGTGTTGATCGTTGCCGGTCAACAGCAGCCGGATGAAAAACTGCTGTCACTGATTGCACGGCTTGACCTGCCCCTGCTGGGCGATGTCACCAGCAATATCCATCCGCATGCAGAGGCGATCCAGTCGGCAGCTCTCTTTTTTGATTCAAACGATGACAGTTTGCAGCCGGACTTCCTGATAACCATCGGCCGTTCGGTGATTTCAGAGGATCTGAAACAGCATTTTCGCAGACACAAGCCGATGCACCACTGGCATATCGGCGAGGGAATGGTAGGCAACCCCTTTCAGAGCCTCTCACAGATTGTCCCGGCCGACCCCTGTGGTTTTTTTCAGGCATGGCTGGAGCGCGGTCTGAAGCTGCGGGAGCAACGTGCATGGCAGGGGCAACTCAAGCAGAGAGACCGGCAGCTTCGCACTCATCTCTCCAACGCCCTTCAATGTGATTCCCTGAACCAGTTTGTCGCAATCAAGATGATCCTCGACGCATTGCCGACATGCAAAAACGCCCTGCATCTGGGCAACAGCATGCCGGTACGGGTCGCCAACATGGTCGGCCTTGACCGGCCGGGACCGGAGGTCTGGTCGAACCGTGGCACCTGCGGTATCGAAGGCGCCTTGAGTACCGCCGTGGGGCATGCACTGGCGCAGCCGGGTCAGCTGCATACCCTGATTATCGGTGATCTCGCCTTTTTTTATGACCGCAACGGGCTCTGGTTAAATCAGGCATTTCCGGCCAATCTAAAGATAATCGTTATGAACAACAGGGGGGGCGGCATATTCCGGCTGTTACCCGGCCCCTCCGACCAGAGTGAGCTGTTTGACCTGTTTGCGGCCCCGCATCAGCGCAGTGTGGAACTTGCCGCCTCAGAGTTCTCACTCCGCTATTTCCGCGCAGATTCACTGCCGGAGCTGAAGAATATCCTCCCCTCTTTTCTGGCACTGCCAAAATCGGCAGTGCTGGAAATTCCAATCTGTACCAATGAAGATGAACGCATGTTTTACCGCATAAAACAGAGACCAAAAAAATGAACTGGAAACCGATTAAAACCTATCAGGATATAAAGTTTGATTTCCTGGACGGCATCGCACGCATCAGCATCAACCGCCCGGAAAAACACAACGCCTTTACGCCACTGACGGTGGCAGAGATGATCGACGCCATGTCACACTGCCGGGAAGACGAAACCATCAAGGTCATTGTATTGACCGGCGAAGGCGGCAAGGCCTTTTGCAGCGGCGGCGATCAATCCGTCCGGGGGGATGGCGGCTACCTCGGCGCAGACAAGGTGCCTCGCCTTAACGTGCTGGAGCTGCAAAAACAGATTCGCTCCATCCCCAAGGTCGTTATCGCCGCAGTTGCCGGTTGGGCAATCGGTGGCGGGCAGGTTCTGCATGTCGTGTGTGACCTTACCATCGCCGCTGAAAATGCACGTTTCGGCCAGACCGGCCCTAAAGTCGGCTCCTTTGATGGCGGCTTTGGCGCTGCCTATCTGGCGCGGATCGTCGGGCAGAAAAAGGCGCGTGAAATCTGGTTCCTCTGCGATCAGTATGATGCCAGCGAGGCGCTGGAAATGGGTCTGGTCAACAAGGTTGTGCCGCTGGAAAAGCTGGAGGAGACCGTCATCCAGTGGGCCGGTAAAATCATGCAGCATTCACCCCTGGCCATCCGCATGCTGAAATCATCATTCAATGCCGAACTCGATGGGCAGGCCGGCATCCAGGAACTCGCAGGCAATGCCACCCTGCTC
>JALVDN010000346.1 GCA_027008965.1 Flavobacteriales bacterium
TTGTAAGGCAGGTGCTCTGAACCAGCTGAGCTAATCGCCCTTTTGAAATTATTACTTTTTGTAAAGTGAACTAATTCTTACGTTTTGCGATTGCAAATATAAGATAAGAATTTAAAACGTGCAAATCGGTATTTTTGAAAGTAAAACCCTTCAAATTATGTTAAATTAATTTAAAAAAAGAGATTTACTAGTAGAAAAAAATTTTGTATGACTTTGAATTTGTAGAAATGATATAACACAAAATAAAATTACATTTTAAAAAAATTTTCTTTTATTGCACTATATTTTAATACGGTTACATATGAAAAAAATTACTCTTGTTTTGATTTTCCATTTGATTTTGTTTTCAAGCTGTGGTTCTAACAAAAAAGCATCAATCAATAAAGAAGCTCAAGTAAAAGCTAAATTAGAGCAGATATATAAAAAATATAAGGGGACCAAATATCGTTATGGCGGAACTACTTCCCGGGGATTTGACTGTTCGGGTTTTGTTCAACGGGTATACAAAGAAGCATTTAATATTGATTTGCCACGTTCCACCAGGGATATGATGAAACTTGGAAAGAAAATAAATAAAAATGAATTGAAACCGGGAGATTTGGTGTTCTTTCATCCAACCCGTAAATATTATCATGTGGGCATTTATTTGGGTAATGGTGTTTTTATACACGCTTCCACTTCAAGGGGTGTTATAAAGTCCGATTTGTCATTAAACTACTGGAAAAAATCCTATATCAAGGGGAGAAGGATTTTATAATCCGTTTTTCCTTATCATCAATCTTCTTGTTTTGAATTTCGCCGACGGGCGGAGAAAAAAGGTGCGAGTGACTTCTACGCCTCGGTATCGCTTTGTGCGTACCAGTGGTATCCAAATCTCGCACCTTCTTCCCTTTTTGATGCGGATAATAACAAAGCTATAAAATATTTCATGCTACAAACATACGAGCACGCCAAAAGGCTCCCTGATTCTAATCATTATCCAAAAAAACTTATCCGGATTGAAAAAATAATGTATATTTGCACTCAAAAGAGAGATAATTATGTTGATTATTCCTGTAAAAGAAGGCGAAAGCATTGACAGAGCTTTGAAGCGATTCAAACGTAAGTTTGACAAAACCAAGATGATGCGTGAAATTCGCGAACGGATGCATTACACTAAACCTTCTGTGAAGAGAAGGCAGCAATTATTGCGTGCACGTTATCGTGAATTGAAACGCCAAATGGAAGAATAATTTCAGTTTGTAATTAAAAAACTGAAGCCCGCTTTGAGCGGGTTTTTTATTTTTTTATTTTATAGAATTCCCAAGTTTTGTAGATAGATTGAACTTGAAAATCAAGTTCATGGATGAGAAATTTCAAGGTTTCCTCGGTGTTGTTGATTTGAATGTTCCAATCATATTTTGAGGAGTTTTGACCTTGATAAATAAAAATTTGACGGGTGAATTGCGTTAGGAAACGGGCCATTTCTGACGGTGTGGCATTATCTATAATCAAAAAGGAATCATCGGCAAAAGCCAATGCTTCGTTGTTTTCTGAATAATTGTATATTTGAGCATTCAGCCAATTTTCTGTATTTTTTTCGACAAGTTCGAAGATTTTAAACTCTTTTTTATGTATTGAGATTTTGTAACCTTGGTTTTTAAAAAAAGCAAGAATCATTTGGCTGTCGGGTTTTTTGTCAAAAATGATTTCCCAGTAAATTTCGTCTTCAGTTTCAATTTGAAAGGGATAGACTTGGAGGGCTTTTGAAAGGATTTCTTGCGTGGATCCTGAACATTTGACTTTTTCGTTATCTTGATGACAATTAAAAATCACCGGTTCTCTGTATTTTTTAAATCGAATTGTTTGACCTTGTATTTCAGTGTTTTGAAAGCCGGATGAGCGAAATTTTTGTTCCTTTATTATTTTAATTCTTTCGGAATTTCCGGTTTTATTTCCGTATTGTTTGAGTAATTTATACAATATACTTTTATTTAATGATGAAGGACTTCCTTGCCAAATGATTTCTCCCGAAGGTCCCAAAATCACGGATTGTGGAATACTATTGACATGGAAATAGGAGTGGGTTTCACCTTTATAATCGATTGCAGAATAGAAATGAAGATTTTTTTTCTTCATAAATCCTGCTACTTTAGTTTGGGGCTCTTGTGAAATAAAAATAAATAGTATTTCATCTTCAAATTGTTTTGCCAATCCTTGTGTGTGGGGGATTGAACTGATACACGGGGCACACCAAGTGGCCCAAAAATCTATATATATCAGTGGTTTAGTGTATGCGGTTTCAGGAGGTTGAACTACCCATTCAGAAATTTGAATTTGTGCTTTAGAGGTGAGAAATGTTAAGAAAAACATAATAACTGCAAAAAAATTTTTGGTTGTTAAATTCACTTTTTTTATTTTAGCTACAAATTTAAATCAAATATTTTACCAAAATTGAAATCGTTATGAAAAGAATCCTTACTCTATTGTTTGTAAGCATTGGTTTATTGATGCTTCAAGCACAAAACGAAGGTCAAGTACAAACCGGTTCGGATGGTTTACCAGCTAATCCCGAACCCGGGAAATGTTATGTGAAATGTACAACTCCCGATGAGTTTAAAGTAGTTACGGAAAAAGTGATGGTGCGTCCTGCTTACAAAGTGCTCAAATACATTCCGGCCACTTACAAGACCGTTACGGAAAAAGTGATGGTGAAAGAACCTACAAAAAAGTTTATCTATCATCCGGCCGTATATAAAACAGTTGAAGTTCCTTATGTTAAAAAGGAAGCCTCTAAAAAATATAAAATCATTCCGGCTCAATTTGGAAAAAGCTCTGTTGATGTGGAAGTTTTCCCCAAGACTGCAGGATGGGAATATACTTCTTATACAGAATGTACTTCTCCCGATCCGGAAGATTGTAAAACACTTTGTTATGTTGAAAAGCCTGCTGTTTATAAAACCGTGCCTGTAAAAACGCTTGCTTCCGACGCAAGAGCAGAAGAAATTCCCATTCCCGAACAAAAGGCTACTTATAAGAAACAAGTTATTGAAAAGCAAGCTTGGGTGGAGGAAGTTGAAATTCCTGCGGTTTATGCTACCATTAAAAGGGTAGTAGTGGATCAACCTGCTAAAGTGGTTGAAGAAACTATTCCTGCCGAATATGTAGAAGTTGAAAAGAAAGTACTTGTTAAAAAAGGTGGTTTGACGGTATGGAAAGAAATAGATTGTGGTTTGGTGAAACCCAACAAACTCAATATTCTTTGGCCTTTAAACAGTGCCAAACTCACTGCTCGTGCCAAATCTGAAATAGACAGAGTATTGCTTCCGCTTTTGAAAAATAATCCGGGTATTAAAATTGAATTGGCTTCACATACCGATTCAAGAGGTTCCAAAGCATACAACAAAGCTCTTTCACAAAGAAGAGCCGATGCTATCAAAAATTATTTGGTTTCAAAAGGAATCTCTCCTGACAGAATTATTTCAAAAGGATATGGAGAAGAAAGATTGGTTAACAATTGTGCAGACGGAGTCCCTTGTTCGGAAGCACAACATCAACAAAACCGTAGAACAGAATATCGTGTTATCAATGCCGATTAATTCTATTCAATCTTCCAATATCAAAACCGCCCGGAATGGGGCGGTTTTTTTATTTAATTCCCTTAAAAATATACTGCTTTCACCAGAAAATAATATATTTGTAAAGTTATCAATATAAGTGAGAATTTTTAGATGCATACATGAGCAATAAACAGGTTCAATATACAGAAGAACATATCAAATCATTAGATTGGCGGGAACACATCCGGATGCGTCCGGGGATGTATATCGGAAAGCTTGGAGACGGTAGCTCGCCCGATGACGGAATCTATATCCTCACTAAAGAAGTGATAGACAATTCCATCGATGAATTTGTAATGGGTGCAGGAAAAAAAATCAAAGTCCATTTGGAAGATGGAAAAATGAGTGTGAGAGACTTTGGACGAGGCATTCCTTTGGGGAAATTGGTAGATGTGGTTTCCAAAATGAATACGGGAGGAAAGTATGATTCTCGGGCGTTCAAAAAAACAGTGGGATTAAACGGCGTGGGAACCAAAGCCGTTAATGCATTGTCTTCTTACTTCAAAGTGCAAGCATGGAGAGACGGAAAAACCAAATATGCCATTTTCAAAAGAGGTGAACTTGTTGAGGAATCGGAAATTTTTGAAGATAACCAACGCAATGGAACGCTTGTGGAATTCATCCCTGATGAAGAAATCTTTCCGCATTATAAATTCAGAACTGAATATTTAGAGAAGCAATTTAAGAATTATGTGTATTTAAATCCGGGATTGAGCATCATTTTTAATGGTGTCAAATTCTATTCCGAAGAAGGATTAAAGGATCTTTTATCCGAACATATCGTGGAAAAAGACCGGCTATATCCTATAATTCATTTGCGTGGTGACGATATTGAAATAGCTCTTACACATAGCAAAACTCAATACAGTGAAGTTTATTACTCGTTTGTTAACGGTCAATATACTTCGCAAGGCGGAACACATCAAGCCGCCTTTCGTGAAGCCATTGTCAAAACCTTGCGGGAATTCTACGGGAAAAATTATGATGCAAGCGACATCAGAAAATCCATCGTAGGAGCCATCAGTATCAAAGTGATTGAACCGGTTTTTGAATCACAAACCAAAACCAAACTCGGCTCTACCGAAATGGGTGGTGGTCTTCCTACTGTTCGCACTTATGTGAATGATTTTGTAAAACGTGAGTTAGATAATTATCTACACAAACATCCTGAAACAGCCGAAGCCATTCAGCGGAAAATAATTGAATCGGAGAAAGAGCGAAAAGAACTGGCCGGTATCCGTAAATTGGCCAAAGAGCGTGCCAAAAAAGTAAAACTCCACAACAAAAAACTCCGGGATTGTCGGGTACATCTTAATGATATGAAAAAAGAGCGGCGGTTGGAATCATCGCTTTTCATCACCGAAGGTGATTCGGCTAGTGGATCCATCACCAAAGCACGCGATGTGGAAACTCAAGCTGTTTTCAGCTTGCGTGGAAAGCCGCTCAACTCATACGGAATGAGCAAAAAGGTGGTTTATGAAAATGAAGAATTCAACCTTTTGCAAGCCGCTCTAAATATAGAAGACGGCTTGGAAAATCTCCGTTATAATCAAATCATTATTGCAACCGATGCAGATGTAGATGGAATGCATATCCGTTTACTTCTGCTCACATTCTTTCTCCAATTTTTTCCTGAACTCGTGCGAAACGGCCACGTATATATCTTGGAAACACCACTATTCCGGGTGAGAAACAAACAAAAAACCATCTATTGCTATAGTGAAGAAGAAAAACAAAAAGCCATTCAGGAACTTAGTAAGGGAAATAATAAACCTGAAATTACCCGTTTTAAAGGGCTTGGAGAAATTTCACCAGATGAGTTTAAAAATTTCATTCGAAAAGACATCCGTCTAGAACCTGTTATATTGGACAACGAAAAAAGTATTGAAGAAATTTTATCTTTTTATATGGGCAAAAATACCCCTGACAGACAAAGATTCATCATTGATAATTTAAAAGTGGAACTGGATTTGGTAGAAGAAAACTAAAAGAAGAATTTCAAGAAGAAAGATGGAGAATAGCGAGAAAATCACAAAAGTTAGCGACAAATTTGAAGAATGGTTTCTTGATTATGCATCCTACGTTATTCTGGAAAGAGCCGTTCCGGCATTGGAAGACGGTTTAAAACCCGTTCAACGCCGGATTCTTCATGCCATGAAAGAAATGGATGACGGTCGTTATAACAAAGTGGCCAATATCATTGGTCAAACCATGCAATATCATCCGCATGGTGATGCTTCCATTTATGATGCAATCGTAGGGTTGGGACAAAAAGATTTATTGATTGATACACAAGGAAACTGGGGGAATATTCTCACCGGTGACGGTGCCGCCGCCGCCCGATATATTGAAGCCCGGCTGTCTAAATTTGCCCTGGAAGTTCTTTTTAATCCCAAGCTAACCGTTTGGACACTCTCTTATGACGGAAGAAAAAAAGAGCCCGTGCATCTTCCGGCCAAATTTCCCATTTTGCTTGCACAAGGAGCAGAAGGAATTGCCGTAGGACTTTCTACTACCATTCTGCCGCACAACTTTAATGAACTCATTGATGCTTCTATCAAAATTCTGAAAGGGAAAAAAGTGGAAATCTATCCTGATTTTCCTACAGGAGGAATGGCCGATGTGAGCAAATACAATGACGGAAAACGTGGCGGTAAAATCATTTTGCGGGCTAAAATTGAAATAGAAAATGACAAAACGCTTGTCATCAAAGAAATTCCTTATAAAACCACTACCGGAAGTCTGATTGACAGCATTGTAAAAGCCAATGACAACGGAAAAATCAAAATCAAAAAAATTCTTGATAATACAGCCGAAAATGTAGAAATCAGAATATTGCTTCCTACCGGAGTCTCTCCGGATAAAACCATTGATGCGCTTTATGCATTCACCAAATGTGAAATCAGTATATCACCTCTGGCGGTGGTTATAGAAAACAATAAACCCAAATTTATGGGGGTCTCCGAAATTTTGGAACATTCTACCTTCCGCACACGGGATTTGTTACAAAAAGAGCTTGAAATTCAACTTGAAGAGCTCGAAAATAAATGGCATGCGGCCAATTTGGAAAGAATCTTCATAGAAAACAGAATCTATTTGGATATTCAAGACCAAACCACATGGGAAGGTGTCATCCAAGCGATAGAAAAAGGATTGGCACCCCATATCAAACATCTTAAAAAACCTGTCACCAAAGACGATATTGTCAAGCTAACCGAAATCAAAATCAAACGTATTTCCAAATATGATTTGAATAAGGCCAAAGAAAATATATTAAACATAGAAGCGCAAATAGAAGAAAAGAAAAACCATTTGGCCAATATCACGCAATATACCATTGACTATTTCAAAGAAATTAAGAAAAAATACGGAAAGGGCCGCGAACGCAAAACAGAACTCCGTAATTTTGAAAATATAGAAGCCACCAAAGTTGTTGTTCGGAATGTCAAGCTCTACGTAAACCGTGAAGAAGGATTTGTGGGAACCTCATTGAGGCGTGATGAATATATAGCCGATGTCTCCGATATTGACGACATCATCATCTTTAGAAGAGACGGTAAAATGCTCGTTACAAAGGTGGCACCCAAAACCTTTGTCGGGAAAGATATCATCCATGTGGGAGTTTTTAAAAAGAAAGACACCCGCACCGTTTACAACATGATTTACCGGGATGGAAAATCCGGGAATACCTACATGAAAAGATTTCATGTTACCGGTATCACCCGCGATAAAGAATATGACCTCACCCAAGGAAAGAAAGGAAGCAAAGTCCTTTATTTCTCTGCCAATCCCAACGGCGAAGCCGAAATCATTACGGTCTATCTAAGACCTGTAGGAAAATCACGCAAAACCAAATTTGACATAGATTTTAGTGAACTCCGCATCAAAAGCCGGAACGCACGTGGTAATCTGGTCACTAAACTCCCCGTTAAATCCGTCAAACTCAAAGAAAAAGGAGTTTCCACCTTGCAAGCCCGCAAACTTTGGTT
>JALVDN010000347.1 GCA_027008965.1 Flavobacteriales bacterium
ATGCCGCATCAACACATTTCCTTGGGCATCACGCACTTCCACCCATCCGGTTTCGGGAATGATGAATGTGGTAGGATGCGAGCCGTATTCCTCGGCTTTCATGGCCATCAAGCCCACATTTTGCACCGTTCCCATGGTGGCCGGGTCAAAAGCGCCGTTCTTTTTGTTTTCATCCATCACCGCTTGATAAATGCCGGCATAAGACCGGTCGGGAATCATGGCTTTGGTTTCGTGCAATTGTCCGTCGGGGCCCCAGGTTTTTCCTCCGTCGCGAATGACCACCGGCATGGAGGCATCAATAATCACCAAGTTGGGTGCATGCAGGTTGGTGATGCCTTTGTCGGAATCCACCATCATTAAATCCGGATTTTTCCTGTAGATTTCGTCAATGGTCTTAGCAATGACATTTTTCTCTTCTTCGGTCAGTTTATCCCATTTATCATACAAATCTCCTATTCCGTTATTGGGATTGAAATCGATTTTTTTCAGCAAATCACCATGTTTTTCAAATAAATCTTTGTAATATTCTTTCACGGCATGACCAAACAACACCGGATCCGAAACTTTCATCATGGTGGCTTTCAAATGAAGTGAAAGCAATAAATCCTTGTCCTTGGCATCTTGAATTTGTTCTTGATAAAATTTTTGAAGAGCACCTTTGCTCATAAAAGTTCCGTCCAGCACTTCACCGGCTTGTCCTTGCAATCCGCTTTTCAGTTGGATTTCTTTACCTTCGCCGGTCACCAATACAATTTCAAAAACCGTTTCTCCGGGCAACGTAACGGACTTCTCATTACCATAGAAATCGCCTTCGGTCATGTGGGCCACATGGGTTTTGGAATCCCGGTTCCAGGGTTTGATCAATTTGTGCGGATTTTTCCGGGCCACTCTTTTCACCGCCTCGGGCGCACGACGGTCCGAATTTCCTTGTCGCAACACCGGATTGACCGCACTTCCCAAAAGCGGTGAAAAACGCTCGCGCAATTTTTTTTCTTCTTCGGTTTCAACCTCTTCGGGATAAGACGGAATCGGATAACCTTTGCTTTGCAATTCTTCAATGGTGTCCTTCAGTTGCGGCACCGATGCACTTATGTTCGGCAATTTGATGATGTTGGCCTCGGGTTTATTCACCCATTCGCCCAAAAATTTCAAATCATCGGGACGGCGTTGATTCTCTTCCAAATAATCCGGAAAGGTCGCCAATGTTCTACCGGCCAATGAAATATCCTTCACATCCACTTCCACACCGGCTTGTTTCAAAAAACCTTTTACAACAGGCAATAAGGAATAAGACGCCAATTGAGGTGCCTCATCCACTTTGGTCCAAACGATACGTTGTTTCTCGTTCATAGAATTATAATTTTTACGTTAAAAAGCAGAAATCGGTCTCATATTTCCAACACAACGCAAATTTAAAAAAACGATTGATAACAAGAGTTGTCAAAATGCAGATTTTTTTAAAAAAAGTTCAATAACATGTTTTTTCATTTGGGCGCCTTATGGCGTGCTCCGTTTAAATCTTTTTCGGCCCGTTCGGTTTTTGGCAAAGCACGGCTGCGGGGTCTCCTCATCAAGCTCGGAGCCTCCTCGCCGTGGCCAAAAAATCCGGCGGGCCTTCAAAAGGATATCACTTCGCCCGCCGGCGCTTGAGGGGAATATCGAACATCGATGAGCGATGTAAGATTTTAGATTTTTGTGCATCCCTGAATAAGGTTTACCACAAAAGTGGAAAATCTATGAAGAAAAAAATTAAATTAATTAACAAACGTCGGCTTTACACAACCGATTTCAAGAAAGAGATAGTTTCAATCTTTGAACAAGGGAAATATAGAGTTTTACAATTGGAGAAATTGTA
>JALVDN010000348.1 GCA_027008965.1 Flavobacteriales bacterium
GTAACTTTTCGGATGCTATCTACCATCCTGACATTTCCCGATGCGGAATAAACGGAGTCTTTTTGGGTGAAATGGATACTGTCTCCCGCCATCCAACGCCCTTTTTCATCTTCCATATATGCATTTTCTTTGAACCAACCCGTTTGATTGTGCGAATCATAGAAGCCTTTTTCGGCATAAATCAAATCTCCGTTTGATCTGATTTCCGTGGGGCCGTAAAACCTGGAAGTTTGAACATCGGTTTGATAATCCAAATGAGCTGAGAAAATGGTGTAATCGGGATTGATGATTTTGACTTGACCTATAAATTCATATTTGTTTTTATCGGTATAATATTTTCCGATTTTACTTTCAATGATGTTTACCGTATCCCTTATTTTTCCCCCTGCTTCATAATAGGCAAGTTTTTTGGACTTATCATAGTATAAAGTGTCAGTATTTAATTGCATGGTGGGATCTTTTAAAAATACATTACCTAATGCTAAAGCAAATTCTAAATTCCCGTCATATCGAACCACATCGGCCCGTAGGCTAAGTGTATCGCCTTGATTGAGTAGTACGTTTCCTATGGCTTCGGCAAAATTTTTTTTTAAATCGAGCAACACCTTATCGCTTATAAGAATGGCATCTTTGTGTTTTAAGTGCACATGACCGGTTAATAATTTTAAGTCGGGATATGCTTCATGCAAAATCATATTGTCGGCATGAATGATTTCTATGGGTGCATGAACCGTATCCTGTTGCGCAAAGGACATCCATGATAATAAAACAAAAAAGATATGTAGAGTTTGTTTTTTCATCTAACTTGATGATAAATTTACCAAAGAATCTTTACACAAAAAAACCCTCCATTTTGCGGAGGGTTTATAAGTTGTTTATTCTCCGAATCAGGGTTGATACTTATATACAAAGTGAAATTCATCACCTTTCTGGTTCCCGTTATCATCCACAGCATAAATCACCACGTTGTAGGTGGCATTTCCACCGTCATAATGATTTAAATAATGAATATCATTGGGAGAGGTGGTTTGATTGGCCGCAACATCCAAGGTTGATCCCACCGGATAGGCCGTTCCTTGCTGCATTCCCACATAACAATTGCCAAAGCAGAATTCAAACATGGAACCGTCGGTACCGGTGACGGAAGTTAATTTGGTTTTCAACTTCAAGGTTTCACCGGTGAGATTTTTCACTATTAAATTCAGTTGTGCGGATTGATCAACGGTATTAAAAACAAATTCATGATTATCATTTACTTTAGATCCGGTTACATCGTAAACTTCAAATAAAGGACCGGTTGTGTCATCTGTTGAACTATCCTTTTTTTTACAGCTTGTAAGCGTAAAAACCGAAATCAGGAAAAAGAAAACTATTTTTTTCATGTTCTAAAATTTTAAAAGTCGATTTGGGAAGGATCATTCACGGCAATGGCGGCTTGAAGAATGGCTTTAGTATTATCATCTTGCATAAACACCACCACTTCCAAATCATTCATTTCTTCAATATTTGTACCGGTTAAAGAGGCTTGTTTTCTTTCGGTAAATTGTGTTCCGTCGGTGCATGAAACAGCCGTCCCGTTGGCATCGGGAACCATTTTCATCATCACATTGTGAAATTCTGTTTCTCCGTTTGAACTCGCATTTCCCGTTGTTTCTTTTTCCACTACAGCAATATGTAATGTGAAGTTTCCGCTTACGTAAGGAGTTCCAACCACTTTTACTTTAACATCGTTGTTGTTCGTAATTTCATAATAAGCTTGAAGAGAAACCACGGCCGGGATCGCATATTTTTCATCTAAATCGGCTTGCAAGTCATTGGCATTGAAATGTGTTCCTTCATCAC
>JALVDN010000349.1 GCA_027008965.1 Flavobacteriales bacterium
AAATCCGCGAAAGTTTGGAAAAATATCATCCGCGCAGTGCCAAGTCAGTGTAATACGGTTGGATTAATTCGGGCGGCTCTATACTACCTGTATCATTTTATATCCAATTCAACATCGCCTTTGATCAGTTCGGTAATATTTATTGTGGGAAGTATCAAATCCTCAAATTCGGTATTTTCCGTTTTGCAATGCAAGACGCCTCTTAATGTTCCGATAGTAAGCGACACCAGGTGCATTGCCATATCTTTCGGAATAATAATTTTATTTTCAATTTTATTGAGCTCATCAAACGATTTTATTTCAATTTCATAATGATGTCCCACCTCCAAAACAATAAAAACTCGTTGATTTTGCTCGAACTCAACTTTTACGAATGAAGCGATTATTCTTCTTTGCGAATCCAAACCGAACTTCAAGCCGATGGAAATATTAATATTCTTTTTGTTTTTGTTAAAAACATCGGGTAAAACGGCAAACTGGTCCGTAGTGATTCTGAACAGTCTGAATTTCAATGGTCTTGAATTTTCTTGTTGATTCATAATCAGTTTAGTATTTCAAATTTAGTTTTTTGTTTGTCATATGCTTTCCGGGTGATTAAATAATCACGGGATTGATTTCCAAATTTTGACAAAGAAAAGGAAGGTTTGGTATATTGGAAGGGTATTTTTATCCAATTGTGGAAAACGATTTTTGTTTGATAAATTGTTCTTTGTGTTTCAGGGAAAATCAATTGAATATTTAGGGCCTCTTCGATTTTGGCAATACTTTGCAAAGTCAAATTCTCGTTTCCTTTGACAATTTTGCTAATTTGCTGCGGCGAAACACCTATCATGGCAGCCAATTGATTTTGTTTGATTTTTTGTTCCCGCAGAGCCCTTAATATTTTTATTGCGATTTTTTGGGAATGTTTTTGCCAATTCCTGTTTTCTCGCCGTTGTTTTGCTTCGGCCTGCCATTTCGTATCGGTTGAAGCGATTTTGTTTAGTTTGTTCAAGTCTGCCATAATCTTAAAATTGTAATTCGATATAATTGATTAGACTATCATTGTCAATAATACCTTCTGAAATCAGAAGTTTTTTTACTTGTTCCATTTTTTGTAATTCTTCTTGCAAGTGTTCCCGTTCATTCATGGTTCTTGTCAGTTTTATCCCTCCGCCGGTGATAATAAAAACATTGTCGTCTATACGAATTGCATACAACCTTAACCAACTTTTTGTTCCAGGCCCATATGCCTTGCGTTTTTCATATACGGGTATTGGATAAGTGTACTTGTCATGGTTATATAATGATTTAAAATATGTTTCAAGGCATTCCTCGACGCATATATTACCGGTTTCGGCAATGGTTAAAACCAATTGTTCGAATTCGTATGCTTCATCAATTGTTTTTTTTATAGCATCTTCAATTGTTATATTCCCAAAAAACTCCGATTGTAAATCGGATTTATGGGTTTCAAAGAAATCTTCCAAATACTCAGGGTTTTGCCACAAAGTAAATAATCTTCGGAATTCATTGGTAGCTCCATAATTAACGGCATATAAGCTGTCTTTGATTATTATTTCAATTGCAAACATACGATAAGTATTTAAAAAAATCAACCCACAAGTTTATTTTTTCAAATATTTATATTACCCGATGCAAAATATCGCCAATCATCCGTTTGAGCTTGATATATTGTATCATTTCCTCCATAACGGCTTCGGCCCTGTCCGGTTCCAAGTCTTGGCCGGGTTCGGGAAATTGTTGACGCTGAAAATCGTCCAAGCTTTTGAGCAGTAGTTCGTAGCGCAGGTTGTAAAGCACTTGGGTAACGTGGCGCGACAGGTTTTCCA
>JALVDN010000350.1 GCA_027008965.1 Flavobacteriales bacterium
GCCAAGGGTAACCGCCTGCGCCTGTAATGATTCAATCTCAGTGGCGCTACCCCCCGTGATTGCCAATACAATCTGCTGGGCAAGCATCGGATCGTGTTTTTTGATGAAGGCAATAGCCTCAATACCAGTATGTTGCGACTTATGGGGTAATTTAGCCCCTGTTTGCAGCAGCAGGTGTTGTTTGTTGATATCTAGTTGTTCTGTAGTTCCTGTATCAAATTGCCGTACAGTTGCAGCCTCGTGAATAGCGATGGTCTTTTTAGTTTGATGGGGGAAAATTCTAGCCATTTCAGCTGCAACTGCGTGGGATGGCACGATGATAGCATCTGCATTGCTAACAGAATGTTTGATTAGCCACCTAAGAATTCTGTTGTGGGTTGATGCATAATTGGGGAAGTTATCTGCATAGAAATAGCTCACGAGATCATGTAGCATCAGTACGCTTTTAATACGTATCGGGGGCATAGTATTGAATGGAAAAAAAACAATATCTGCATTCCATTTTTTTGCAATGTGGTGAATCATCAACCATTCATATAGCATGGAGGCTATTGTTGAAATAGGCGTATTTTGAGGTATTTGTGCAATATTTGGTGCAATGTCACCAACCCAGTTGCACAGTTCAGGCGAGCCAGTAACAGCAATGTCATCAGTCTCCTGTATTTCATTGTTTAATCCCTGCAGTAGTGAAGAAAAATAAACTTCAGCACCATATGTACGCCCTGGAAAAAAACGTAGTGCACTGATAATGACTCTCATGTTAATTACTCATTGGGCAGGAGAGATAATTGGATGTCATTCAAAGCCTGTTTTTTTCATCGGTTTTATTATTTGCAATAATAGTAATGCCAGAAATGATTAGCCATAGATATAGTGACATTAACCATGATTTAAGTATTTCATGAATTGCAGACTCCATAAAAATCAGTGCTGCCATCCCTAAGAACGGGATAATTTTTATATTTATTTTATGTAAAGGTTTTATGGCAAAAATAATTACTGACACAATTACACTGATGGCGAGCATCCCTCCCAATATACCGAGTTCTAGAAATAATTTTATAATACTACTTTCTGTGGCCATTTCATGTTGGCCAATGTAGTAAGATAATTGAGAAAGCTTTCCTGCCCCTCGACCAAACATCATACTAAAAAAATCATCCGTAAAGTGAGTATAAGCATAAAAAAATATATCGATTCTTGAAGCATTTCCTTTATCAGAAAGGCTCATTGATGATTTTAAATACGATAGTTTGTCGCTTAGCGGTGGATTCAGATCATCGGCCTGAGCGGGGGCTGTTTTTGTGCTTGGTGGTGAGTTTTGATATGAAATCTCCTCAGAAGGGGATTTTAAATACGATAGTTTGTCGCTTAGTGGTGGATTCAGATCATCGGCCTGAGTGGTAGCTGTTTTTGTGCTTGGTGGTGAGTTTTGATATGAAATCTCCTCGGAAGAGGATTTTAAATACGATAGTTCGTCGCTTAGCGGTGGATTTAGATCATCGATCTGAGTGGTAGCTGTTTTTTCACTTGTTGGTGAGCTTTCGTATGAGATTTTTCCAAAATATGAGGCTGTATTTCTCATAGCGGCTTTATTTGTTACAGAGATATCCAGTAAATGAAAAAGCCCAAACGTGGATGCAAACAATGTCAGGAATATTGTGCTTATTCCTAGCAGCCTAAGACTTTTTCTTTGAGGGATAAATGAAACGATTAGAAAAGACACCAAGATCATAGCTAAAAATAGTAACGGCCCTCTACTAGTTGTAGCGATCAAGGAAAAACATAAAATGCAAAATACTATTGCAGGAAAGAGTCTAGAAATCCTGGA
>JALVDN010000351.1 GCA_027008965.1 Flavobacteriales bacterium
CAAAATGTCTTTACTACTGCTGCTTATGTTACCCTTTTATACCCTGCTATTCGCCATCTTTTACCGTTCAGCCTTCAACTATGCCGAACTTTTGGCTTTCCATTCCATTGTGCAGGTTTTTTTCCTACTTCTCATGGCTTTCACCAACCTTTTACCCGACTTATTCTCTTTCATTTTTTGGCTCTTTGCCGGTGGAATTTATTATTTCCTCGCCCTCAAAAAATTCTTCGGCTTAAAAACTATTAATGCATTTTGGCGTTTTATTTCCAGTGGGATTTTATACTTTATTGTTTTTATTCTTTTCCTAACCCTTGAAACCATGTTTTCCCTCTTTTTTGTGTAACTTTAATATGCTATGTGGGAACAATTGAACATACATCTGGTCAATTTTATTTTCACGCTTTTCCTGTCCCTGTTGATAGGAATGGAACAACGTTTTCGCCATCATATTAAAGAAAAAGACACGCAACTTTTCGGCACCGACCGCACCTTTGCCTTTATCGGCATAGCCGGATTTGTTTTCTATCTTCTCAACCAATCCATCCCGGGCATATATCTAACAGCCTTTGTTGTTTTAGGTGCCCTGCTAGCGGTTTATTACTTCATGCGAATGAAACAACTACACTTGTATGGCGCCACCTCCCTGCTTGTAGCCATTCTCACTTTCACCATCGGACCGGTTTCCTATTTATACAACAAATGGTTGGTGGTTTTGATAGTCACATCCATCCTCATTCTCATTCAAATCAAAAAACCCCTACAACAATTGGTTTCCCGTTTCAGCGAAAAAGAGTTCATTATACTGGCCGAATTCCTCATCATCTCCGCCATCATCCTCCCGCTCCTCCCCGATCAAATTATCATCCCGCAAATACCGGTCAGTCCGTTCAAATTCTGGCTGGTCATCGTATTGGTTTCCGGCATCTCCTACGTGAGCTACCTCCTTAAAAAATTTGTTTTCCCTCGCAACAGCATTTGGATCATCGCCCTGCTTGGCGGATTATACAGCAGTACGGCCACCACCATCGTCCTTTCACGACTTTCCAAACAAAACGAATATCCGCCCAAAATTTTGGCTCCGGCCATTTGGCTTGCCACAGGCATGATGTTTTTCCGTGTATGGATACTTGCTTTCATCCTGCATCCTCCACTTGCACGGTTGCTAACCCTTCCATTATTAAGCCTCCTAATCGTTGATTTACTGATGGTGATTCCATTCTACCTCAAATTCAAAAAAAATCATACACAAACATCTACGAAAACACCCTTTTCTCGTAACCCGCTCGAATGGAAAGTAGCCCTTATTTTCGCACTGCTCTTCGTCGTTTTTCTCACCCTGACACACTATGTTGTTAACCGGTTTGGCACCACAGGCCTCACAGAACTAGCCTTCCTCTCCGGACTTGTTGATATCGACCCTTTTCTCGTAGGAATTTTTACGGGACAATACGATACATCTCTTCAACTCCTGGCACGTATTTCGCTTGTCAGCATCGGTGCCAACAACATCGCCAAAGCCATCTATACACTCCTTTTCGGCAATAAAACTTTAGCCCGTTTCGCCCTTCCCGGGTTTATCATTCTCATCATTCTTCCTTTTCTTTGGGCTTACATTTGGCTATAAACGGCTCCAAAGCCCGTTTTTCCCTCCGGGAAAACTTGTCTTTTCCGCCGGCTTGCCAACCTGCGGCGGTTTCGGTCACATCGTCTCACCGCCTTGTTTGGCAAGCGGTCCGGGGAGCCACGCCCGGCTCGCAACCCGCCCGCTCGCCGGCCGGTCTCCCCTCCCCTATTTTTTTAATTTTTGAATGATATTGTCAGATATTTTCA
>JALVDN010000352.1 GCA_027008965.1 Flavobacteriales bacterium
GGCGCCACCAAAGAGCAAGAGCTTTTCGGTCAGCGTGGTTTTTCCGGCATCGGGGTGGGAAATGATGCCGAAGGTGCGGCGTTTTTGTATTTCTTTTTCGAGGTTATTCATTTCTGATATGTGATGTTGCAAATAAGATTGCAAAAATACGGAATGTTTTATTAAAATTTCCGGCGGGGAGACAAGCTTTGGCGCAGGCTCTCCCGCCGCCCGAGGAGACCGCAGGGCTCCGAGGGAAGCGCAGCAAGACTTTTATTAAAAAAAGGCTTGCGAGCATGCGAGGGAAAACAAGCGGGGCTTTAGGGGTGTGGTTTTTTAGGAAGCGGAGGTTTCCCGAGCCCGCCGAGAAGACCGGAGCCCGGAGCGAAGCGTAGGGAGAAGGGCTTGGAGGCGCACGGAGCAAGACGCCCGCCGGAGCGTTAGCGAAGGCGGGCCGGCTTGCGAAGTCTAAAGGCGAGACGGAGCTTGCGAACGGCTCGCCGGCAATAAAATTATTTTCTGAAAATATTGCGGTTAAAATTATCCCAAGCGTCAAAAGCCATGCGGTTGGCCAAAACGATGGTGAGCCAAACGTTGAGCATGGTGGATGAAAAGACGACGATTAAGATGGTGATTTGGTATTTAATTGCCACCATTGGATCACTTCCGCCGAGAATTTGTCCGGTCATCATGCCCGGTAGAGCAATGAGTCCCATAACGGCAGCCGTGGCAATGAGTGGGTTGAAAGCTTTGTGAAGAGCATAGGACATGAAAGGAAGAAGAGCTTCATCACGCTTAGCTCCGTTGGCAAGTTGCCAGCGGTATGCTATTTCTTCTTCACTGACACGCTGATAGAATGCATCCAGGGCTATCACAACGTTTTTAAGGGAGTTGCCGAGCAACATGCCGGTAATGGGTATAAAATAGCGTGCGGTCAAAATATTTTTTAATCCGATAATGAAGCCTAGCACATAATAGTCAATAAAAACAATGCTAAGTAATGTGGCCGTCATGATGGGAAGAAAGAATAAACGGAGTTTCAGTCCGGCTCTTGTAATAACCGTATAAGTGGAAACGAGTATCATGATGATAATCCACATCAGGTTGATGTATGGATTGTCCCATTTGAAAATGTATTCCAAATACAAACCCACCATAAATAGCTGAAAGCTCATACGAATGACGGCAATGGTGGTGGGTTTGACCAATCCGGTCTTGTATTTGTAGAAGAAATATAAAGGTATGAACATCAGCAGGTAGCCCAAAGCAAGCATTCCCCAGGAAATATCAATGGCTCCTTTCATGATTTATTCAGGTTTATGATCATATCGGAACGTTTGATCCATTCTTCATCGTGGGTGGCGGCCAATAGTGTAACATCTTCAAGGGAAAATATGTAATCCATCACGTCTTTTTTAACTTCTGCATCCAGGGCGGAAGTAGGCTCATCCAAAAAAAGAACAGGTTTTTTTAGTAGTAAAACCCCCGCCAAGGCGATACGTTGTTTTTGTCCGCCGGATATTTCTTTCAATCTTTTGGTGAGTATATCCGGAGGCAATTTGAATTTTTCTAAAATTCGTTTTACTTCTTCATCAGAAGGAAAAAGATGTTTATTGGCTTCAAATTCAAAAGGTTTGTAGAACAAATCTTTGGCTGATGATAAAATAGTGAAATGAAGATCTTGTGGGAGGTAGGAAATATTTTTTCTTATTTGGTGAATGTTTTGGGTGTTTAATTTCAGCCGGTTGATTTTGATGGTTCCATGAAAATGTGGAATGAATCCCATAAGGGTGTTCAATAAAGTTGTTTTTCCGCTTCCGGAATCGCCGGTAATGGCAA
>JALVDN010000353.1 GCA_027008965.1 Flavobacteriales bacterium
ATGATTGAAACCCAACGCTTTAATGCCATCAAAAGCGGGCATCCCGAAAGACAAATATCCGAAGCCGATGCCGGTGTTTTGATCAACCGGAAAGCCCGGATTATTGATAAACAAAAAGAATGTAAAAGGTATAAAGAAATGGGAGATCATTCAGCTGAAAGAACATGTTACAGACAATTAAGAATAATGAATGCCGAGTTTGATGAATTGTATCATCGCTATCTTAATTTGTAAGATTATCAAAGGCATAACTATCAACCATTTCTCCACCGATTTCAACACCCAAAACCATTATTATTTACTCTTAATCCAATCATTTAACTGATTAACATCATTCGGTTTTAAAAGAATTTTATTGTTCGCATCAAGCATATAGATGGTCGGAGTGGCAAAGACATGGTAATCTTTGACCGCTTGATTTTGCCATTTCCGGTAATCGCAAACACTGATAAACGGAAAGTTTTTGGTAAAATCATCAAAAGTTTTTTTATCATCGTCTAATGAGATAAAAACGATTTCTATTCCTTTTTGATGCCACTTAGGATATAATTTTACAATTTCCTTAAAAGCATCTTGGCAATGCGGACACCAACCGGCACCAAAAATTAAGACTTTATAGCGACTTTTTAATTCCGACAATTTTTTAGGTACATTATTGGCTTTATACTCCGGAACAAGCATATCTCCCGAGAACACAATGTCAGGCGCAATATGTCCGACTTGCATGGCGCGGTAACTTTCCAACTGCGATGCAAAGTCATCGTCGAGTGAACAAGCATTTTCATTGAGAAGTCGCAGTGCCAAGTATTCCGATGCCTTTACCAAGCTGTTCTTTTCTAATAATTTAAAAAGAAACTCCGTGATTTCTTTCAGCTTTTCCTCATCTGCTTGCAAGTTGTCTAACAAGCGGTCAATGGATATTTCCATTTCTTTATAAATGACCGGGGGTGATTGTCTGCTGTTTTGCAACATCCAAAATTGACTTTCAATAGCCATTTGCAGCAGACCGCTTTTGTAAAGTCTATGATCAGTGTAGTCTATATTGCGGAATGCTTCAACTGTTGCCGGTATCTTTTCGGGATGTTGCCGAACAATTTGTGGAACAGCGCTAATCAGTTTTCGCAAAGGTAAATAAAAACGGACATACGAATGTTCCGGCAAATGTTCTAAAAACAAACTATCCTCGGATTGGATACGTTTCATCTCGTTTTCGATGGCTTGTTTGGGCGCTTGGTGTACGGCAAACAAGGAATCGGTCGTATAAATCCGCTTCATAAATTCCCAAGCATTCAGGGTTTGTTCACGCCGGGCATGCTCCTTGGCATAGCGTTCAAACAATTTGTTTTCCGGCCCGTTGATAAACCGGATAGCATCCGGATTGGACAAATCTTTACCGGTTAATTTCAAATGCTCATTTCCGGCTAAAACAATCACAAAAGATTTTTTGTTTTCCGACAAAAGAATACCCATACCTTCGTCTTTTTCAGCAAAAGATAAAGTAAAAGCACCATTTGCATTTGTACGAGTACTGTCTATGGCATAAGTATCAAAACCTTGAAAACCCATTAATTTTATGCTTTGATCGGGCAAGCCGGTAAGGGTGCCGGTTATGGTGTTTTGTGCCCATAGCATCGTTAAAGTGAGAATGTATGTCAGTATAAATATTAGTCTTTTCATTATCAGTTTTTTTTGAAGAAATGCTCATCTTTTTAGTTTAAGGTGAAATGCCTTTTCATTTTTACATAAAATGAATAATAATTTTTAATGAGACAAAAAATATTTTGTCTCTGCTAGTCTCTTACACAGCGGATACTCCTACCCATATCTTGACCGACGGTGGTAAAACGTCCCACTCGCAGGGTGGTATTCCCTAATTCCCTATCGATGGCGTATGTGCTGGATGAATAGGTTGAGGTCCAAAAATAGGCATGGGTCGTTATGTCAACGAACCAACTACCGCCGTAAATACGGGCGCCACCGGGCAATGCTAAAAAACCGGAATCAGGATTCCATATATTATTAGGTGATGCCCAATGTGTAGTGCCACGTTCTTTTAGTTGCCCACCTACGAGTCCACCCAAGCGCCAACCGGTGGCATCGGCATCGGATTGGGGCATGCCGAGATGCATTTCCAAAGTTTTCCATTCATCATCGCTGGGTATGTGCCACCCTGATGGACAGATACCTTGCGGGCTTGGGGTAGTAACATATTGCATGGCTTCGTTCCACTGGTATAGTCCGCCGTAAGTGTTACAATTGTTGATGTCATTATTATAACAATACTTTTCGATGATGCCATTATTTGTTTGATTATTTGTACCGTTCATAATAGCGGTTCCAATGTTGAGGTTTTCCGCCATCCAACACTGGGTACCGATTTGAACGGTATTATAGCTTTTGCCGTCACGGCTATCGGTTATAGGAAGTCCGCATTCCCATACGGATACATCAAAAGTGCAAGTACCTCCACTGTTGTTTGCCGTCGCCGTAAAGGTATCGGTTTGACCGGAAACGGGTGTGCCTGTACCTGTCAGTATAATTTGTTGCATACCTGTTGTTGAAAATACACCGCTTCCATTAAATGTATAACCATTGATTGTATTAGTGGTCACAACCCAATAGCCTGGAGTATTTACATTTGCTACAAGTGTAATGGTATTAGTTTCATCAAGCGCAACTCCTTTTTTATAAGAACCGTTAACGTTTGTTGCGGCACATAAACCACCGCTACCGATAGAAAAATCGGCATGGTCTGAATGTCCGTAATCTTTGACACATCGGACGCTTTTAGCCAAGGTTTTTACTAGGTTGGTAAAACGTCCTACCCGCAGAGTGTTATTTCCTAACTCTCTATCGATGGCATAGGCAGTCGAGGCATAAGTAGAGGTCCAAAAATGAGCATTTATTGTTAAGTTTGAAAACGATCCTAATGGATCAAAACCACCTCCCGGTAATGCTAAAAAACCGGAATCAGGCGGCCAGACATTATTGGGGGATGCCCAATGTGTGGTACCGGTTTCTTTTAGCTTGCCACCTACAAGTCCATCCAGACGCCAACCGGTAGCGTCTGCATCTGTTTGGGGCATGCCGAGATGCATTTCCAAAGTTTTCCATTCATCATCGCTGGGTATGTGCCACCCTGATGGACAGATCCCTTGCGTGCTTGGGGTAGTAATATATTGCATGGTTTCATTCCATTGATATAAGCCGCCGTAAGTGTTACAATTGTTGACATCATTATTATAACAATACTTTTCTATGATACCATTATCCGATTGGAAGCCGCTACCATAACCATAATAGATTTGATTACCTATGTTCAAGTTTTCAGCCATCCAACATTGTGTACCGATTTGAACGGTATTATAGCTTTGACCATCTCTCGTATCTGTAATGGGAGTGCCACAAGATTTAACGGTTACATCAAAAGTGCAAGTTCCTGCCAAATTATTAGCTGTCACCGTAAACGTATCCGTTTGTGCCGTTACAGGGGTTCCTGTGCCGTAAAGTGTTACTTGAACGGTTCCGGTTGTAGTAAAAAAACCGCTTCCGGAAAATCGATAACCATTAACCATATCAGTAATTATACTCCAATTTCCGGTTGTGTTTACATTCACTTCCAAGGAGACATAATTAGAAGTATTTAGTTCAAAACCTTGATAATATAAACCATTTACAGTAGTATTATTACATAAATTACCGGTACCTATAGTATAATCGGATACAATTATTTCATTGCTTCCGTATTGCACTTCTTGCCATTTATTTAAAGATGAACAGTAAATGTACATCTTATTATCATCTGTATTAAAGACTTGCAGTCCGTTTGCCGGATTTGGAATTGCCATAATCTGCGCATGGGTCATTCGAGGTATAAGCATACCTTTGTTATGGCTTTTTACATGCAGCATAGCCGAATTGTCCGGTGTGCTATCATCGGAGTTTATACCTATTTGCGCGTAAGTTGTTAGCGACCAAAGTGATAAGAGACTTAAATATATATATTTCATTATCAACTATTTAAGATTATATTATGATTTTTTAACATTTTTATCAATTTTTTACACATCGTACACTCATATAAGAACCATTAAAATCCCAATCACTATTGAAAGCTGGATTAGTAGGTGTTAAATTTCGAAAAATCCCCATTTTATTAAAGGCCCAAGAACGATAAATTGCACTAATTTCAAATAGGTAAGGATTAGGAGCCACATAACTTGAAGTCCAAAATGAAGCTTTATAGTTCATGGGATAAATTTGATTATCAAAAACATACCCCCCGGGTAAAACAGAAAAACCGCTGGAACCGAATTGAAAATTTTGTTCAAGGGCACCAGAAGCCCATAATGAAGAGTTTCCGGCTAATATACTACCTTGATTAGTCCCGCGCCAAGAATAAGAATCTGCATCAGTTTGACTCATGCCATAAAACATTTCTAAACTTTTCCATTCATCATCGGTTGGTATGTGCCAGCCACTGGGGCAAATACCTTGTATAACCGAGCCATAAGGATTATATTGAATAGCTTCTCCCCAAGAATACAATCCCCCGTATATATTACAATTATTTGAATTATTGTCCTTACAATACTTTTCAATGGTACCGTTATTGGATTGAGCGCTATTACTAATCATCATCCCTATATTCATATTTTCCGACATCCAACATTTATTCCCTATTTGTATTGTATTATAAAATTGTCCGTCTCTTGTATCTAAAAACGGACTACCACATCCCCAAACTATAACATCAAAATTACAACCACTTCCTCCACTACTTGCTGTAATTGTAAAGGTATCGACTTGGTTAGCAATAGGCGTTCCGGATCCATTTAGCGTCACTGATGTTGTGCCTGTTGTAGTGAAAACGCCATTACCACTAAAAGAATATCCATTTATATTTGCAGTAGAAATACTCCAAGCACCCGGCACACTAACATTGACATCAAGGGTAACGGTATGACTGCCGTTAAGCGGGACACCGGCGGTATATGTTCCATTAACAATCGTATTTAAACAGGATCCTCCGGATCCAATTGAATATGTTGCGGGTAAGTAAAAACCATTACTCCCATACTGCACTTCTTTCCATTTGTTATCTGACGATACATATATATACATTTTATCATCATCGGTGTTAAAAACCCGTAAGCCGTCGGCGGGATTGGGTATAGCTAACATTTCAGATTGTGTCATACGGGGTATGAGCATCCCTTTATTGTTGCTTTTCACGTCTAACATAGCTGATTGATCAGGTGGTGTTCCGTCTGTATTGATACCTACTTGGGCATTAAGACTAACCATCCAAAAAAATAAAATGTTACATATTAGTATTTTCATAATCATGATATTATCTATAAATAATGCATATTATCATTTCGATTAATCTGATAAATAGATTAAATGTTTTTTAATTTTTTACACAACGGATACTCATAGAACTATACATATTGTATGTATATCGTAAAATTCCCATAGAATTATTCTTCATTCCTCTGTATATAGATTTTGATGAACCAACATAGGTTGATGTCCAAAAAAAAGAATAGGTAGTCAGATAACTAAAATTATTAGAAAATATTCCACCACCCGGAAGTGCTAAAAAACCGGTTGAACTAGACGAAACATTGTTTGGATATGCCCAATGTAATGTTCCTTGTTCCTTCAATTTACCTCCAACATCTCCACTTAATCTCCAACTGTAAGCATACACATCCTGATTTAATCCAAGAGAAGTTTCCATATTTACCCATTCATAATCAGCAGGTATATGCCAACCATTCGGGCAAATCCCTTGTGCTCCTTGATTATAAACATATTGCATAGCTTCGGACCATTGATATAAGCCTCCATATATATCACAATTGGTTGGATTATTACTATAACAATTCTTTTCAATGGTACCGTTATTAGCTTGACCGCCATATACCATAACACCAATATTAAGATTTTCAGCCATCCAACATTGATTACCAATTTGAACGGTTTTATAAGTTTGTCCGTCTCTACTATCAATCAATGTATATCCACAATTCTTAACTACAACATCAAATGTGCAAGAACTGTTTCCCGTATCGGTTGTCGCCGTAAAAGTATTAGTTTGTCCATGTATGGGTGTTCCGGTTCCTGACAAGGTTATTTGAACAACTCCCGTAGCAGTAAAAGTGCCACTTCCGCTAAATGAATAACCATTTACACTGTTAGTCGTAATACTCCAAGTTCCTACTTTATTGACATTGGCGATCAACGTAACGGTATTATTTGCATTTAATGGAATGGTTGTGTAATAATCGCCATTTATGGTTGTATATAAACAAGTACCTCCTGTTCCTATAGAATAAGAAGCTGCGCCAAGCAATTGATTACTTCCATATTGCAATTCTTTCCATCTTTGTTCCGAAGCCATGTATATATAGGATTTTCCATCATCCGTGTTATAAACTTGTAATCCGTTTACAGGATTGTCAATAGACAATATTTCGACTTTAGACATTTGAGGAATAAGCAAACCTTTATCATGGCTTTTGACATCCAGCATAGCCGAATTGTCCGGCGGGCTGCCGTCGGTGTTAATAGCTACTTGGGCATTAAAACTTAATGCTGATAGCAAAAAAAAACTCATTAGTATTTTTATCATCATTCTGGATTTAACTAATTTATATTTTACAAATAATAAAACCACCTTACTTTAAATATTTTTTTTAATTTCAATTAATATTTAGGTTTTGTGAATTACTCTGATTCTTTTATAACAAATATATGTAACTTTTGTTACAATATTCGCTTTGCTTAATATTTTAACATATTATTTCTTGTTTTGTTAACATTTATCTTTATCACTTAATAAACATGCATTAATATTTTTAAAATGTTTGTTATAAACACAAAATTTATCTATAAAGGTTAAAATTATTCGATTATATTTTTAACTGGAATGATAAAAATTGAATACATAAAATTTAAATTTAAATCAATGGAAAATTACTATGAGATAAGGATTCGTGCAATACCTGTTTTGTCTGAATTTTATAAGGGTTTTCACTGATAGCTAATACTAAAAAACCGAACTTAAACAAGCTCGGTTTCGTTTATCGAAAAAAGAAAATCGTAAGTAAATCAGAGCATTATTAATATCTATTAAGAAAAGTTAATAATGAATCGTTCTGAAATTTAACGCCAATCAAAATATTAGCATTTCAATTTGTTTATGAGAAAATCAAATATTTTCCTTCTAAAATAACTTTTGACGGACAAACGAAAAAAATGACATACGAACTGCTTGTTCGTTTATCCAAATTTTTTCGAGCCGTTCAAAAACTTGTTTTTCCAAGGGTATTTTGTGCTTGCTATTATAAATTTTTACCGCCGACCAAGTGCTGATATATGAAAGCATATCCGAAAGTCGCCAATTGAACTTAAAGTCAAATTCCGGCATTGC
>JALVDN010000354.1 GCA_027008965.1 Flavobacteriales bacterium
ATCAACACACTGCGCGGGGGTGCACAATGAGGGGCGCTGTGCAAATTATCTTAGCGACGATACTAACACTTGCCGCTCTTTTTCCCCTTCCTGCCCAAGCCTACAACTACGCATGGAGTAGCTACGAGGATCGCACCGAGCCACGGTTCCCGACATAATCGTAAAAGTAAGGTCGGGCGTTGAATGGTATTTGCATTTTGCTTCTTGTATCGATAAATTTGACATATAGTGATTCTGCTTCAAATGATATATAACAAAATAAACATGGTTGTTACATGGAAACAACTGTTAGAAAAAGTTTTGTGTTTGATAAAGAAGTTGCAAAACAGCTGGGAGAGTTGGCTAAAAGTAGCAAAAAGTCTATGACTTCAATAGTTCAGGAGCTGATACGAGAGCGATACAAACGTATAAAAGCTAAAAGACGTTTCGAAGCATTTAATCGTATAAAAGGTTCTGCTACAGGGTTATTTACCGATAAGTCAATACAATCTATAAAGGCACATTGTGAGCTATAAAAGAGTCTTTTTGGATGCAAATAATACTCGATATTTACGATGCTATAAGGCCTTTTTATGATGAAAGCACAAAGGCGGTTTCTATATTATTGTAAAACGGTAGTGAGCTTTTTATCTCTTGCGATATCATAATGACATAACCTGCTTGCTAAAAGAGGGAGATTGGAGGCGATAGAGTCTATACTTGATGTCAATGAGCTTTGTATGGTTATAGAGTTTGGAAACGAGGAGATAGAAGAGAGTTGCAAGCTGATGAAACATGACAAAAACTTCACCGATTTAGAAGATACCATGCAGTACGTAATGGCAAAAAAAGCCTCTTGTGACTTAATTCTTTCTAATGATAGGGGATTTGTATCGGATGATATTGTATTGATGAGTAGCAGAGAATTTGTAGAAAGAGAGGCAGGGACGAAAGAAACAGATATCAGAGAAAACAAGAGCTAGGGCAGATAGCCTATTTCGAAGGTAGGTTGGAAGGCGCTTTGGATTTATGATGATAATTTTACTCAACTATCGGGTGCTGACACAAAATTTGAATGGTTCCGCAAGTAGTTTCTTGAGGTGGTAGTGGCTACAGCGCATTTATACGTTTTTCCATTTCCTCATAAAACTTCTTCAATGTAGCTTGCATATGTTCCGTCAAAACTATTGTTTTTTCGATATAGTTGTAAATTTTTTTGAAAAATATATTTCTGATTCTTAGTAGCTCTTTTTCATCGATATATTCAGATAAAAATTCGCATAGCTCACTGTGCTGGATGTTTTCTTTTTTATTGAGAGTTACTCCAAGGTTTCCCTCAATGCCGTATATAGAAGTGTTGACCACATCATAAAGCGGTGCTATCTTAAATTTGCCATCTTTTTTGTAAAATGAGATATTTTTTGCATGAGCATCGCCGTTTCCGGCAATATATGAGAAATAAAAATATTTTGCAAGCTCTTTAGTTGACTCTTCATCCGTTATTTCTTTAGCTTTGGTAAAGATCTCCTCTAAAGATACACTATATTTTTGATCACTTGTTTTGCCTAAAAGTGCAAGCAGCTCATATGTCTGTTTTGGACCTTGTGCATCTCTATCAAATCTTTCGGCAATAAAGTGATCATACGTCTCTTTTGCAAAGGATGGAGCATTGACGGACTCTTTTTCGATCAATACAAAAGTTTTTGCAGTTTTTATGTGGAGTTCAAATCTAGCAAGCGATAGAAGCATATTTTCAACGATATTTAAATTTGCATACTGCTTGTTACTCACCTTTACGATAGCATTTGAATATTCCATTTGA
>JALVDN010000355.1 GCA_027008965.1 Flavobacteriales bacterium
AGACCGGTTCAACCACAAATTCAATCCCAAGAAAAGTACAATGGAGGCGGCCGCCAACATAAAGAATTTCTTTTTATTCGAACGGTTCAAGCCCGGAGAAGTATGCAAACGTGCATCCAGTTTCAACCGGAACCTTTCAAAATGACCCTCAGCCGGTTCAAACACATCAAACGGCGTGTTCACTCCCTTTCTATGCATCCGATATTCTTTCATTTTCCAAAAGTTTTTTTAATTTTTGTTTGGCACGTGATAACATCGTTCGTGCATTTTGATAGGTGATGCCCATGATTTGTCCTATTTCTTCATAATCATATCCTTCAATGAAATACAACTGAAGAATAATTTTATAGTTGGGTTTAAGCCTGTTCAACAGTTCAAGCAATTTTTCGGGCGGAACATGATTGTCACCTAATAAATCTTCATCCGGATCTTCTTCCACAAGTTCCTCTTTCCAAATTTCTTCCGCATTAAACTGAAAACGCTTATATTTTTTCAACCATTGTAAACTCTCGTTGATAACAATACGTTTGAGCCACGCCCCGAAAGTGGACCTCCCCTCAAAACGGTCCAATTTTTCAAAAGCCTTCAAAAAACTCTCCTGCATAATATCCTCCGCAAAATGAAAGTCGTTCACAATTCTGTAGGCCGTGTTAAACATAGGTTTATAATACATCACATACAATTTTTCCATAGCCGTCCTGTCGCCGTTACGGCAAGCATCTATCAACTTTTTTTCACGTTCACCGGTTTTCAACTTGGGCTCTTTTCACATTAAAGATACAACAATGGCCGAATTGTTACATTTTTTATTTTTTTTTCAGGGCGCCCCGCCGCACACATTCGTGACGCCTTTGGCGAACCGGCAGGCGCTTCGGGACGACGGAGCGCCCTCCCGCCTGCCGGCACTCATGCGGCGCCGGCCGGGCTGTCCGCTTGAATTCGGCTCGGGCAAGCCGGTTTTTCCAAGCAAGTCGGCGGGTAAGTCTCCTCGTCTAAAGCTCGGAGCCTCCCCGCCTCCGGAAAAACAACGCTTGCCCTTCGCCTCATACCGCTCCCATCCCTGGCGCTTGAATAATGAACACCGAACAATCGATTCAGGATTTCAGATTTGCTCCTACTACCACAAACATTGAAGGAGTGTCGATACTTTGGCAAAAGTGGAAACCTACTTCATTCAAACGGCCTATGGGCTACGCCCTGCTAAAACCACCGGATTTGTACGATCTATTGAGGGAATGAAAAATAAAATGCGGATGTGGTCGCCCGAAGGGCGAATGTGGATGAACGACACGTATAAGCGGCGTTTTAATGACGCTTATACTTTGTTGTGCTTTCGTGCTTTATTATTTTTTATCTTAATTTCAAATTTTGTTAGCATCTTTCTCAGTGTTGGCAAAGACATACTTATTGGCAAGTTTTGGTTTGTGCGGTTGGCTTTGAGCGACTTGCCAATGTGTATGGCTTTATGCGTTGGAAATTTCTATTGTTTTTTGAAAAATCCATATTCTTTGTCAATTAGAATCGCTCTATCTAAAAATATATTAAGTTCTTCACAAGAAGTTTCCGGTAATAGTGAACAAGAGTAACAGGCAGCCAAATTTAATCCGGCAATTCCTTGTCCTTCGGAATGATAACAAATCGGGTCGGAAGCACAGTCTTTTGCTCTTACAATTGCGGAATTTAGAATTTTAATAAATCTGTCGGGGTCCGCTTGTGATGCCAAACCGCCAAAACTTCCTTCGGAACCGGCAATCGTATATATTAGCATTCCTTGCATTTCA
>JALVDN010000356.1 GCA_027008965.1 Flavobacteriales bacterium
CAATAATATATTCGGCAATTTTTTGGTCCTTTTCTTTCAAATCAAAAGAAGACAACTGTTCCAGCAAATACTCTTGAAAAGTAGTCCCCGTCGATATATTCATCTTATAACTGTCATCCTCTTCATCCGGCGAATAGTTCTTGGTATAGGTCAAATAATCGGGCCTGTCATCCATATTGAGCAGTTCATCAACATTGATTTCATCTTGGGTTTCAAGATTATTCTCTTCAGCGGTATTTTCATTCACATCCTGCACCTGATTGTCAACACTTGCTTCCTCTTCCGGTCCCAATTCCAAAGCCGGATTATCTTCAAGTTCCTGCTTCACACGTTGTTCAAAAGCCAGCGTAGGCAATTGAATGAGTTTCATCAATTGAATTTGCTGCGGCGTAAGTTTTTGCAACAGCTTTTGTTGTAAGGATTGTTTCAACATAGGGTCCGTCTTATCATCACAAATTTACAAATTAATTCCTTTCTCTGTCCCTCGTGGTTTAAAATGATTTTCAGGGCGCCTTTTGGCGTGCTCCGTTTAAATCTTGCTCGGCTCAAAGCATTTTTGTATGTTGCCGTGCGGGGTCTCCTCGTCTTCGCTCGGAGCCTCCTCCGTCAAACAAAAATAAGCTTTTCGCCTTCGCAAGGATAACACTGCGCCCGCCGGCGCAAAAAAAACTTGTTAATATCTGTAATGTTCCGGCTTATAAGGCCCTTCGGGTGAAACGCCTATATATTCGGCTTGTTCCGGAGTGAGCCGGGTCAATTTCACGCCAATATGCGGCAAGTGCAGGCGGGCCACTTCTTCATCCAATTTTTTGGGTAGTCTGTAAACGCCCACCGGATAATCTTTTTGCCACAGTTCCATTTGGGCCAACACCTGATTGGTAAACGAAGTGCTCATCACAAACGATGGATGTCCGGTGGCATTTCCCAAATTCACCAAGCGTCCGTCCGAAAGCAAAATGATAGCGTGTCCGTCCGGGAAAATATATTTATCCACCTGCGGTTTGATATTCACATGTTTAATACCCGGATATTTTTTGAGTTTTTCCACCTGAATTTCATTATCAAAATGCCCTATATTGGCCACAATGGCATTGTTTTTCATTTTTTCCATATGCTCTATTCTGATCACATCTTTGTTTCCGGTGGCCGTAACAAAAATATCCGCTTCGGAAACCACATCTTCCAGGGTAAGAACTTCATAGCCTTCCATGGCCGCCTGCAACGCACAAATGGGATCGATTTCAGTCACCACCACCTTGGCACCGAAATTTTTCAATGCTTGAGCCGAACCTTTACCCACTTCACCATAGCCACAAACTACGGCTTTTTTGCCGGCTATCATCACATCGGTTCCACGTTTGATACCGTCAATCAACGATTCACGACATCCATATAGATTGTCAAATTTTGATTTGGTCACCGAATCATTTACGTTGATGGCCGGAAAGAGCAATTTACCTTCCTCAAAACGCTGATATAGGCGTAGCACTCCCGTAGTGGTTTCTTCCGATACACCCTTTATATGCGGCACAATACGGTGCCATTTGCCGGGATCTTTCTCAAGCGTATCCTTCAGCTTTTTCAAAAGTTCCGCCTCATCTTCGCTTTCGGCTTGTTTGTCCAGAAGGCCGGGATTTTCTTCGGCTTCATAGCCCAAATGAACCATGAGCGTGGCATCGCCACCGTCATCAATGATCAAGTCGGGACCCGATCCGTCAGGCCATGTGAGTGCTTGTTCGGTGGCCCACCAATATTCTTCCAATGTTTCGCCTTTCCAG